>DNFL01000130.1 GCA_003486945.1 Hyphomonas sp.
TCATACGCGAACTCCTGTTGCCGGGCGGCCCGGCTTATTGAACGGCCTGCGAAACGGCGCCCGATTCCTGATCGGAGCGGGTAGCGCCGGTCGCCTCGCCCTTGCGGAACTTCTCAAGAATGACTTCGCGGCGGCCAAGATCGCTGGGATCAAGCGCCCGCGTGCCGAGAAGGTCTGCCGGGTCGGCAATCATCGCGGCGAGATTTGTGCGCACTGAGCAGCCGAGCGTCGGCAGCGTATTGTTCGAAGACACATCGCTGAAATCCAGCGCCGCTTTCGAAGCGCAGTCAGGCGCCACCGCATCATAGATCTGGAAAGCCAGGATCATCGGCTGCGATACCGATGCGCCGGCGCCGTGCGCGGCACCTGCGATCTCGTCATACTGGACACCGCTTTCCCAGGCGATGGCGCGCGCTTCGGCAATCGCCGTCACGGCGAGCTGCGGATTGGCGGTGGCCTGCGGCAGCGACATGACCAGCGGGCCATGGCCGCGCTGGTTGTAGAGCGCCAGGAAGCTGCGGATCCGCGCGCGGTCGCTGCTGGACAGCTCGCTGGCGTGCGGGTCAATCGCGACTTCGAGGAACTCGGTGCGCTTGGTGGCGGTGACTTCGTTGCGGTCAAGCGCGGTGCCGGAGAGATACGTGGACGGAACCGAGCTGGGCGCGCTGCTGGCGCAGGCGCCGAGCGAGATCAGGCCGGCGCCGAGCGCCAGGAGAGCAAAATTCGGCTTGGAGGCGGTGGTCATTCCTCTATCCCCTACTCTTCGATGAAGCCCACAGGGGCCCGGTATTGATCGGCTTTGACGGGAGCGCCGTCGCGGCCATAGGTTTCGTTCAGCTTGCCGAAGAAGATCGTCTTGGCATCCGAGGCGTTGGCATATCCGTCAGCCGGCGTGCGCAGCTGCGACTTGGCGGCCGGATTGACGAGGTACGGCGTCACGATGACGACGAGTTCGCTTTCCTCCGACAGGAAGTCGCGCGACTGGAAGAGCGCGCCGAGGATCGGCAGCTTTTTCAGGCCGGGCACCTGGTCGATGTTCTGGCGATCCTTCGACGAGATCAGGCCGGCCATCATCATTGATCCGCCGGATGGCAGTTCGATCGTCGATTCGGCGCGGCGGACCGTGAGACCGGGGAGCGTGACGCCCTCGAGCTGCACGACGTTGCCGTTGCCGTCGATGATCGTCCGGCTCTGGCCCTGGAAGGCGCCTTGTGATGTCAGTTCGGAAACTTCCGTCGATACTTTCAGCGAGATGCGGCCTTCCGAGAGGACGACCGGCGTAAAGCCGAGGCCGACACCGTAGGGTTTGAATTCGACCGTGATCTGACCATTGTCGTCCTGCCCGACCGGGACGGGGAACTCGCCGCCGGCGAGGAACTTCGCGCTTTCGCCCGACATGGCAACCATCGTCGGTTCGGCCAGCGTCTTGACGACACCGATCCGCTCAAGTGCCTGGAAGGCAGCGCCGGCGCGCGACTGAAGGTCGTTGCCGACATAGTTCGTGTACGACACAGATCCGCCAAAGCCGCCGAGCGACCGGCCCTGGATCGGGAAGCCGAGATCGGTGCCGATATCGCCGGAGCCGGTGAACGGCAAGCCGGGCAAGAGCGCCGTCGTGCCTGTGTCGACCGGCGGGTTGCCGGCGAAGAGTTGTCTTTCGACCAGCCGCGCGAAATCACCCCAGCCGGGCACGCCTGACAGGTTGATACCAAGTTGCTTGACGATATTGCGCTGCATCTCGACGACGCGCACTTCCAAGAGCACCTGATCGGGCGCCAGCACGCTGAGCATGTTGACGACCTGCGGCGCGCTTTCGCCTGCCGGGAAATACGCAGCAACGAGCCGGCGGACCTGGTCAGACTGGGCCATGCTGTCGACCGAACCGGTGAGCACAATCGAGCCATTCAGGCTTTCCAGCGACACGCGGGCATCAGGCACATGTTTCGCAATCGACTTCTGGAGCGCCGTCATGTCGGTTTCGACATGCAGCGACAGGTCGAGCAGCGTGCGGCCGGCGCGGTCGAAGATCAGCGCGCTGGTCTGGCCATATTTCACGCCGCGGAAGATGATCCTCTGCGAGGTCTGGACAACCGCGTCTGCGATTTCAGGGTTCGCGATGACGACATCCGCCGCCGGCGCTTCAAGCTCGATGATCACCGACTTGTTGACGCCGACCGTCACCGAGCGGGAGACATAGCTGTCACCGGCTGCCGTGATGACTGTGCCCATGCCGTTCGGGACGGTCTGGGCCAGCGCCGGCATCGCCGGAACCAGTGCAAGGATTGCGGTGCAGGCAATGGTGTTCAGTGTACGCATGACTAGTTCCCCCCGACACCAGCCGGAACCGGCTTTCCGTTCCGGAAGATGGTGACGCCCGTTGATCCGGCATTTTCTTCCAGCATCTCGATGCGCGCATTGCGGTCTGTACCGCTGACGAACGTGTCCAGCGGGCGCAGCGACAGCGTGACCTTGCCAACTCGTTGGGCCATCGCGACAAGTTCGGCTTCGCGCGGCGTGACTTCGATTGTCGCCGTGCTGCCGAGGCGTGCGGTTTCGCCCTCAGCGTTTACGGCAAAGTTCTGGTCGATTGCCAGGATACGGACGTTCTGGATGATCGTGCTGGCGAGCGTGCGCTCGCTGATGCCGCGCTCGGGTTGCGACTTCTGATCATAAGTGAGGATAAGGTCGACCCGGTCATTGGGCAGGACAAAGCCGCCGGACGCCGATTCGGCGGAGATCTCGACCGAGACTGCCCGCATGTCCGGGCTCATCATGGCCGAGAGGAGGCCCTGTTCTCCCTTCATCACGATCTTCTGCGGCAGCAGCGGCTCGCCTTTGTAGAGGGCGGTTTTCACGACAGCGCCGTTCAGTTCCTCGACCGAGGCTGGAACCACGGTGTAGACATAGTAGCCTTCCACCACGTTGGCTTTGGGCCAATGCGACCATTGCAGGTCTTCGGACTTGATCGTTTCACCGACAAGGAAATCCCGGGTCACGGTCAGAACCTGAACCTCGGAGACTTCCTTTTCCTTCACCAGCAGTTCGGACTCAGTGACCGTCTGGGTGACAATCTGCGGCTTGCTGAGCTGCAGGACCAGGAAGGCTGCGCCTCCTGCAGCTGCCAGCGCCAGAACCAGGATGATGATACGCATCGGCGACATCAGGCGCCACTCCTCTCAACTCGAAGACCAGCAGAACGTTACGAGTCGCAATGATCTGCTTAACCAAGCGGGAAATTCGCACGACCCGGCTAAAGGAACGTTAACCGCCAAAGCCCAGTGCGCCGTAGAAACTGGCCAGCAGCGGCGAGCCTGACCCCGCCAGGATCACGCCGCCTGCAATGGCGACACCGTAAGGCACCCCGGCCTTCGGCTCGAACGGCGCCCGCATGAAGCCGGGAACGATGGCCGCAGGAATGCTGCGGCGGCTGAGCATCAGCAGAAATGCGCAGATCCCGCCGACAATCGCCATCCAGTACACGAACGAAAGGGCTGCAGCCGGCCCGATCCACAGGACGGCCGCGGGGATCATCTTGGCGTCCCCTCCCCCGAAAACCCGGAATGCATAGAGGCCGAAGGCGATCACGAAGGCCAGCGCGCCGGCAAGAATGTGGCCCCCGAGCAGCTCAAGCGGCAATCCGGAGACCAGCGCCGCCGGCACGAACAGGACCGCAAGGGTCAGGTTCAGCCAGTTCGGGATGGTGAGCCGGTTGATGTCGTGCAGGGCGGCAAACACGCAAAGGGCCAGGAAAAGGCCGGAAAGGGCGATCAGAATCATGGGGCAGCTCCCGGTCGGAAATCGTCCGCACGCTGCCGGAAAAGCCTGAAGGAAGCCTTTCGCCCCGCCAGGCCTGAAATGAAAAGAGCCGCCGGGTTTCCCCGGCGGCTCCCTATCAGCTTAGGTCGCTGGCCTATTAGGCTTTCGCGATCTCAACGGCAACCTTGTTGAAGGCTGCGCCGCTGTTCGAACCGAGGGCGGTCACGCCACCGATGATGGCAACAGCGATCAGAGCGGCGATGAGGCCGTACTCAATAGCGGTTGCGCCCGACTCGTCTTTCAGGAAACGTGCAAACATTGGAAACTCCCATCATGCGTTTGACAAGTTCCGGCTTGAACTTTTCTCTCCGGAACAGGGATGGTTCTACACGAACATTGTTTGCGCCTGATTGAGGGAATCAGAAAAGTCGTGAAGCTGTATCAGCCAATTGTTTACCGGTTTTTCTGAGTGTTTTCAGGTGGTCCGGAGACGGACGACCAATTCCTGGGGCGGCGTCGCGCAGCGCCTATATATAATGACTCAGCTTCAGCAGGCAGAGGCCTGACTATCCTCCCTATGCGGAGGGACGGCCAAAGGTTCCCGGTTAGGAATCAGTAAACCAAAGTCTGAAATATTCAGATATCCCTGCATGCCGGAGTGTCTGCACCATGACGAAACTGTTCAAAGCCGCGATGCTTGGCGCTGCTGCCTTCTCCCTCGCCTCCGCTGCTTCGGCAGGTCAGATTTTCGTGGAAGCCAGCAAGACCGTCCCGGTTGAGCTCAACGGCTCTGCTTCCAGCATCGTGATCGGCAACAAGAACATTGCGGACGTAGCCGTCCACAATGAAAGCCTGATCTTCATCACCGGCAAGAGCTACGGCACCACCAACCTGATGGTTTATGACAAGGCCGGCCGCCAGATCTACAATTCCGAGGTCATGGTTACGACCAACTCGACCAATCTCGTCACCATCAACCGGGCCGGCCAGAGCTATACCTATGACTGTTCGCCGAATTGCCGCGCCGCGCTCAGCATTGGCGACTCTCCGGACTATTTCTCGGCTCTGATCGACCAGCAGATGCAGACCCAGTCGCTGACAAGCGGCAACTAGCCCCTTCTGCCAGCCCTTCCTAGGCCGGATCTGTGAAATTTCACCGGCCGGATAAACCGCCTGCAAACCGGCAGGTGATATCTCATTGTGCCTGATCTTCGTTTGGGGTGCTCCAATGTCCAGCCGCGCGCAGACTTCGCTTGCCGCACGCTTCAAAGGCGCCTGGCAGCGCTTTGGGCAGGACGAACGGGGCGCGACCCTGGTCGAGTTCGGCCTGATCGCCGCTCCCTTCTTCTTCCTGATCTTCGGCCTGCTCGAAGTCTGTCTGGTCTTCATCATGTCGACCGTGCTCGAGCATGCAGTGGCGGAAGCTTCCCGTCCGCTGCGCACCGGCGAGTCGCAGGAAGCCGGCATCAACGAGGAACAGTTCCGTCTCACGGTGTGCGGCGAACTCTTCGGCATGCTGGACTGCGACGGCCGCCTGCACATCGATGTGAAAACCGTGACCGGCTTCTCCGGCGCGCAGGCCAACATGCCGCTCGATGCCGAAGGCAATTTCAATGATGACGGCTTCACCTATGAGCCGGGCGGCCCGAACGACATTGTCGCCGTCCGCGTGTTCTACGAGTGGGATCTGATCACGCCGTGGATCTCGCAGCCTCTCGCCAACATGGCCGGCAACCGTCACCTGCTTCAGGCGACCGCCGTGTTCCGCAACGAACCTTTCGGGACCTGACGCCATGACGATTTCTTCTTTCTTCGCCCCCCTCACCCGGCGCACCCGCTGGCGCGGCGTCAAAGGCCTCTGGTACAACGAGAAAGGCGTCTCGGCTGTCGAGTTCGCCCTGATCGCGCCTGTGCTGGTGCTGGTTTATTTCGGCTGTATCGAGCTCAGCCTCCTGATGCGCGCGGACCGCCGCGTCACGGCGACCGCCGCCAGCCTTGGCGACCTTACGGCGCGCTTGGTCACTGTCAGTGACCAGGACATGATGGAACTCTACAACGCTGCAAACGTCATGATGCAGCCCTACTCGGCCAATGTTGCCCGTATGCGGATCACCTCGGTGGTCGATAACGGCAACGGTGAAACCCGCGTGGCCTGGTCTGACGCGTTCAACATCGAGCCTTATACGCCCAACGCCACCATCACCGTTCCGACCGGACTCGTTCCCTCGCCGGGATCGGTGATCGTCGCTGAAGTCGAGTACGACTATCAAAGTCAGGTCGGCTTCATCCTCAGCACCTCGCGCACGGTGAAGGATGTGTTCTACCTGCGCCCGCGCCGCGTCACGTCCATCCCGCGTGTGAAGGACAATGACGACAATACCGGCTTCGGACCTCAGAGCTAGGCGGCTGGGCGTTCGTTCCTGACCGTCAGCAAGACGGCAAGGCCAAGGAAGAACAACAGCGCAATCGCCGACATACCGACCCGCTGGTCGCCGGACCAGCGTGTGAAGGATTCGATCAGCATCGGGCCGAGCCAGACGGTGACCGTTCCGGCAATCGCAAACAGTCCGAAGAACTCCCCGCGCATGTGCGCCGGCGCGACATGGATCAGCATGGAGCGGCTGGACGATATGTTCGCCGTCGCAAACACCGCGATCAGCGCCCCCTGCCCGAGATAGAGCAGATCTGACGTGCCCGAGAAGAACGGCCAGTCATTGATCTTTATATTCGGCATAAGGCCGTAGAATGCCGAATCCCGCGTGATCGACAGGCCGAAGAAGAGGATCAGCACGATCGCGGCAAGCTCGAGGATCAGCGCATTCTTCGGGCCCATGCGCTGGTCGAGCCAGCCGCCGAAGATGCCGCCGACGACAGCCCATGCTGACGCCCAGATCGCATAGATGGTCAGCTCGATCAGGCCCCAGCCGAGGAACAGGCTGACATAGACCGCGCCGATGGTCAGCAGGGCGAACATGCCATCGGCATAGATCGTCCGGGCAATGAGGAACTTGAACGCCTCGCGGTGGTGCGCCGCCCGGCGGATCGTGCGGATCACGCCCTTTGCGCCATCGGTAATCGCTGTTACCGGGGAGGTGCCCTTGATGCCGGTGTCGCGGCCATGCACAAAGAAATACCACATCGATGCCAGCAACCACACGCCGCAGATCGGCCCGGCGATGCGAAATTGTTCGTACCGGGATGTATCGATCCCGAACATCGGTTCCTTCGTCGGCCAGCCGATTGCTTCGGGCAGCGCGAACATGAAGACGATGCCGACAAACATCACGGTCGCCGCCGCATTTCCGAGCGCGAGCCCGAGACCTGACACAGCGGGCAAGGCTTCCGGCCGCGCCGCATCCGGCAGCATCGAATTGTGCGACACCTCGCTATAGCTGTAACAGACATAGGCCGCGATCAGCAGCGCCATCACCGTGCCGGTCGACAGGCCTTCCGGTCCCGGAATGGCCCACCAGAGCGAGATACCAACCAGCGAGATCAGCGACAGGCAAAGCAGCAGGAAAGGTTTGCGCCGCAGGCCGCGGTCGAACGCTGCGCCGAGGAACGGTGCGGTGAGCGCGGCAATGTAGCCGGCAGTCTTTGAAAGGTTCGCGACCATCGCCTGCCCTTCCGCCCCGGCGGCGCGGCGCGCCTCCTCGGGGCTGAGGCCGTCGAGCTTGCCGCTGGCGAGAATGTCGGCGCCGACGATGTCGCGTGCGAAATAGGGTGCGAAGACGTAGATGACGATCAGGATATAGTAGGGATTGCGCGCCGCCTCGAACCAGGCCCAGGCAAACCCGGTCTTGCCCCAGGCGCCTCCCTCACCCGGCGCAATGCTGCGCGCACCTTCAGCCGCCGGCGCGCCCGCCACCACTTCCGCCATGAAAATTCCTCCGGTGGCGCAAGTGACCTGCGCTTGATGGAAGAAGACTATCTGTTCCGCGGCAAAGCGAAAGCCGTTTTGGCTGCGCCCCCACCCCGTGCCGCCGCGTCAGGGGCAGTGGCCACTTTGAATTTGCAACCGGACTGAGATAGGCCGGAGGACAGGAGAAGATGCACATGGCCCTGCTGCAGAGACTGGTCGTTTTCCTTCTGCTCGCCCTCTGCGCCTGCGCGACGGCGCCGGGCATCGACCGGCCGGTGCCGCTGGATGCGGCCTATGCCGAGCGTGAAGAGAGCAAGCATGGCCCGGATGACCGGTGCGGGCCGGAGTTCCTTGAAAAGGCCCTGCCGGAGTTTGTCCTGTCATCACTGGAGCCCTTGCTGGATGGCCCGTTCGGCCCGGTCTGCCAGCGCCATGATGCCTGCTACCGCCTCGGCGAGCAGAGCCAGGCCTGGTGTGACGAACGCATGCTCAGGGAAATGACCGCCATCTGCAATGCCGGGCGCGATGAAGAATCCGCCGGCGCGATGCTCTGCCGCAAACGCGCCGGCGCGTACCATTCGATGGTCGACAGCACCTTCGGCGCCTACGCTTATGGCGGCGCTGCGGGCGGTGAGTTTTCGCAGCGGCGTTTCGCGCGCTCGAGCCCGAAGGAAGTGGATGTCTGCGTCACCGTTTCGAACACGACGCAGCTGATGCAATCCTATGTCCTTGAACTGCGCACCGGCGCCGGCCGCCGGATCAGCCGTGAGCCGAGCCAGCACGCGCAGAAATTCCGCGCCGGCGAAACCGCAGAGATGTGCACCGGTACGTCCGACTCGCAATACTGGACCCGGAAGAAACTCACTGGTCCGCTCGAACTGCGCCTCATGGCCCGCCGTCCTGACAAGCTCACGCCCGGCAGCAGCTTGACGCAGGTGCAGAGCGAAACCTTCGACCTGCCCGTTGCGGACTAACCCTTCAGCTTGCCCGCAAGCTCGCCGGCAAACTTCGTGATGTCCCCTGCCCCGAGGCAGATCACCATCGCGCCCGGCCCGGCAAGGCGGCGCACCGCTTCCGGCAGGTCATTGAGCGAAGCGAGCGCGTGCGCGCTCTTGTGCCCGTGCCGGCGCACGGAATTGACCAGCGCCTCATGCGTCACGCCGGGGATCGGCGTCTCACCCGCTTCATAGACCGGCGCGATCAGCACATGATCGGCCTGATCGAAACAGGTGGAGAATTCTTCGAACAGATCATTGAGGCGCGTATAGCGGTGCGGCTGGCAGACAGCGACCAGCGTGTTCTTGCCTTGCATCGCGCGCCCGGCTTTCAGCACCGCGGCGATCTCGACCGGGTGGTGACCATAATCATCAATGATCCGTACCGGCGCCTGTCCGGCATCCACCGCCCATTCGCCAACCTGTGTGAAGCGCCGCTTCACCCCGCCGAACTTCGAAAGCGCCGCGCGCACCTGCTCATGTGTCGCGCCAAGCTCCAGCGCCACGGCAATGGCAGCCAGCGAATTCTGCACATTGTGCTCGCCCGCCATCGGCAGGGTCAGACCCTTGATCACCGCCGGCCCGCCGGGCGAACGCCGGATTTCGACATCAAAATGCGCGCCGTTGATGTCGGTGCGCAGGTTCACCGCGCGCACATCGGCCTGCAGATTGAACCCATAGGTGATGCGCCGCCGGTCGGTGACGCGCGCAGCGAGTGCCTGTACTTCCGGATGGTCCGTACACAGAACGGCGAAGCCATAGAAAGGCAGGTTCTCGACAAATGTGTCGAACGCCTCGCGCAACCGGTCCATGGTGCCGTAATGGTCCATGTGTTCGGGGTCGATATTGGTGACCACCGCGCAGGTCGGTGACAGCTTGGCGAAGGTGCCATCGCTCTCGTCGCTTTCAACGACCATCCAGTCGCTCTCGCCCGCCTTGTAGTTAGAGCCATAGGCATGGATGATGCCGCCATTGATCACAGTCGGGTCAATGCCCGCGCCGTCCAGCAGGCAGGCGACCAGAGACGTCGTTGTCGTCTTGCCGTGCGTTCCCGCGATGCAGACCGTGTATTTCAGGCGTGTGATCTCGGCCAGCATATTGGCGCGGCGCACCACCGGAATGCCTGCCGCCCGCGCCGCCTGCACCTCCGGATTGTCGCGCCGGATGGCAGAGGAAATTATGACCGTGCCCGCGCCTGCGACATTCCCGGCCTCGTGCCCGATGAAAACCTTCACGCCGCGCGCGCGCAGGCGCTCGACATTCGCGCTCTCCGACACGTCCGAACCCTGCACCTGATAGCCCATCGTCAGCATCACATCCGCAATGCCGGACATTCCGATGCCGCCAATGCCGACAATATGCGCGGGGCCGACAGCGAACGGGGTTGGACTTGTCATCGCTTGCGCTCCTAGATCGTCCGGCGCGTCAGCGACATGATCAGGCCGGCAATCGCGAAGACAAGCATCGCGCCGATGATCAGTGTCAGGACACCCTCATTCACACTTCCGCCGGCATAGGTTTCCTGCACTTCCGCGTCCAGGTTCTGCGCATGCGAAAAGAACGACATCCAGAAGATGCCGACCGTGAAACCCCATGCCGCCGAGAGCAAGCGCGAGGAGCCCTGGCTCAGCGTGCGCACGCCGCCCCAGATCAATGCGCCGGCAGCGATGAAGTCGACAATCCAGAACGGCCAGGGTTGCCAGTCGCCCCAGTTGCGTACGATCTCGGCGATCGCGAGGAACACTCCGAATCCAAGCGCCATGAACGCAGATCTGCGGATCATAGTTCAGCAATCCTCTCCGCCATGTCGGCGAGTTCCTGCGCAGCGCCGGGCCGTGCAACCGATTTCGCAGCGGCGGCGCGCGCTTTCAGATCGTCCGGATCCGACAGACGCGCAGCAATCAGCGCGCCGAGCAGTTTCGGATTGGCATTCGCTTCCAGCAGCATGTCCGCCGCGCCGGCTTCCGTCAGCAGTTCGGCATTGGCGGCCTGATGGTCGTCCGTCGCGATGGCGAGGGGGATGAGGATCGAGGGCCGGCCGACCGCTGCAAGCTCGCTGACTGTCCCTGCCCCGGAGCGCGCGATTACGAGATGCGCCGCTGCCAGCCGCGCCGGCATGTCGGAGAAGAAAGGCGCAAGCTCGCACTCGACCTTCATGTTGCGATAGATGTTGCGCACCGCCTCAACCTGTTCCTCGCGCACCTGCTGCACGACCTTCACGCGCGCCAGCAGCGGAGGGGGCAGGTGGTTGACGATCGCCAGCGGCACGGTCTCGCCAATCACGCGCGATCCCTGGCTGCCGCCGGTGACGAAGATGTTGAGCTGGCCGGACGTGTCCGGATAGGGCGTTGCCGCCGCCGCAAGGATCGGCGCGCGCACCGGATTGCCGACCGCCAGATGCGCGGCGCCGGCGGGCATGTGGTCGAGACGCGGGAAGCCGCTGCCGACCAGTTTTGCATACTTCGCAAACTGCCGGTTCACCCGGCCGAGTACGGAGTTCTGTTCGTGGATGATGATCGGCACTTTCTGCCGCCGCGCCGCAGCCAAAGCCGGGAAGGCGGGATAGCCGCCAAAGCCAGCGACCAGAGCAGGCCGGTGTTTCTTTATCAGGCGCGAGGCCTTGCCGATACCGGCATTGATCTTCAGCGCCGCGCCCGGCAGCGTCCACGGCTTGCGGAAGTTGGGGCTCGCCGCTTCGACCTCTTCCTTCCAGTCTGCCGGAAAGTCGCTGGCATAGCGCAGGCCGCGCACATCCGAGATCAGGGCGGTTTTCCAGCCGCGTGCGCGCATCTCGTCCGCAAAGGCGCGGGCGGGGAACATATGACCGCCCGTGCCGCCTGCAGCGATCACGACGAGCTTTTCAGTGGGTGTGTCAGCCATACGGA
>DNFL01000137.1:0-6694 GCA_003486945.1 Hyphomonas sp.
CTGGCTCGACCGGGGCGAACTCGACAAGATCATCGACCGCGCCGCGGCGGTCCTGCCTCCCCCGGCCTCAAACCCGGAGGCACACCCGCCAGAACACTTCCGCGATGAAGGCCACTTCCATGACCGCCACGATGAGGAAGACTGGAAATACGGCAAGCGCAAACGCTACAAGCGCGAAAGCTTTCTAAGCGAACTTTTCGACTTCTGAACACGGCCCTGCGGGGCGGCTTCAGACGGCTGGACTTAAAGCGATCCCGCGCCATAGTGCGGTCTCACATTTTGCCCGAAACCGTCAGAGGACCCCTCCGGATGAAGCTGAAACCTCTCCTGCTCGCTGCCGCTTCGGCATCCGCAATCGCCTTGATCGGCGGCTGCGCCTCCTCAGTGGATACAGGCACCAAACTGCTGCCCGACCAGGCCCCGCTGCTGGCCGCTGATGCCAAAGCGATGATTGCCCGGCTGGAGCTCGCGCCGGACTCTGCCGGCAGTTTCGAAGCGCGCTGCACCGGCGCCCTCGGCCTCACCGAAAGCATGCTCGCCGATCTCGCAGGCCGCACCGGCCCTGCCAGCGTTGCTGATCTGCAATTCTTCGACACGATGAGCAATCTCGCCTATGCCATCGGCTATGGCGAAGCCGGCGTGCTGGCCGAAGCCCACCCCGATGCGGATGTCCGCAAGGCCGGCGAGGACTGCCAGCAGAAAACCTCCGATGTCTTCTCGCAGATCAGCCTCTCGCGCCCGGCCTATGACCGGCTCGCCTCCATCGATCCGGCCACGCTCGATGCACGCTCGGCTTACCTGCTGAACCGCACACTGCGCGACTATCGCCGCGCCGGTGTCGACAAGGACGAAGCGACCCGCGACAAGATCCGTGCGCTGAACAATGAGCTTTCTGCCCTTAGCACGGAATTCAATCGCAACCTGCGCGAAATCCAGGGCTCCATCCGCGTTGCGCCCGAAGCGCTTACCGGCATGCCGCAGGATTATATCAACGCCCACCCGCCCGGCGAAGACGGCCTCGTCACCATCACGACCGACTATCCGGACCTGCAGCCCGTCTTCACCTATTCGCCGAATGACGACCTGAAGCGCGAGCTGATGCGCGTCAACCAGAACCGGGCCTACCCTGAGAATGTCGCGCCGCTGCGCGGCCTGCTCGAGAAACGCTACGAACTCGCCACAACGCTCGGCTTCCCGAACTTCGCCGCCTATGTCACCGCTGACAAGATGTCCGGCTCGCCGGAGACGGTGCGCGCGTTCCTCTCCGATATCGAGGCTGCCGCCCGTCAGGCCGCCGGCATCGAATATGCCCGCCTGCTCTCCAAGAAGCAGCAGACAGACCCCGCCGCCACATCGGTCGGCGACTGGAGCCGCGCCTATCTCGCGGAGCAGATCCGCCAATCGGACTACACTCTGAACTCGCAGGAAGTGCGCAAATACTTTGCCTACAATGATGTCCGCAGCGGTATTTTCCAGCTGGTCGAAGACCTATTCGGTGTCGAAATCCGCGCATGGGACAGCGCTCCGGTCTGGCAGGAAGACGTCACGGCGCACGAGATGTATCAGGACGGCGTGCTGATCGGCCGGTTCTTCCTCGACATGCATCCGCGCGACGGCAAGTACAAGCACGCCGCCGCCTTCCCCATCCGCTTTGGTCCGACCACGGACGGTGTTCCGGTCGCGGCCCTGATGTGCAACTTCCCGGCCGGCGACCATTCGACCGGCCTGATGGAGCACGGACAGGTCGAAACCTTCCTGCACGAGTTCGGCCACCTCATCCACATGATGTTCGCTGCCCAGCCGGACTATGCGAACCTCACCATGGGCGCGGTGGAGTGGGACTTCGTCGAGGCTCCGTCCCAGATGCTCGAAAACTGGGTGTGGGACTATGACACGCTCGCCAAGTTCGCGGTCGATGCCGACGGAAACACGATCCCGCCGGAACTCGTCGCCAAGATGAACGCGGCCCGCGATTTCGGATCGGGCGTCAACACACTGCGCCAGCTGATCCTCGCCAACACGTCCCTCGCCTACTACGATCGTCCGCCCGCGGAAGTAAATCTTGCCGAGGACATCCGGGCCTGGGGAGCGAAACTCAGCCTGTTCGAACAACTGCCCGAAACGCATTCCTATGCGAGCTTCGGCCATCTCGATGGCTATTCGGCGATCTACTACACCTATCAATGGTCCAAGGCGATTTCGACCGATCTCTTCGCCGTGTTCGAAAAGAACGGCCTGCGCGACACGGCCACCGCTGCGAGCTACCGCGATCTTGTCCTCGCCCCCGGCTCGTCCAAGCCGGCCGGAGAAATGATCCGCGACTTCCTCGGCCGCGACTGGTCGCCGGAGGCGTATGAGCAACAGCTCATCGCCGCTGCGTCTGGCGAAAAAGCGGAGTAAGCGCCGTGCTGGAGATGCGCCCGAACTGCGAACGCTGCGACTGCGACCTCGCGCCGGACCAGCCGGGCGCCTTCATCTGCTCCTTCGAGTGTACCTTCTGCGACGAGTGCGCAGATGGTCCGCTCGACGGGGTCTGCCCCAATTGCCGCGGCGACCTCGAACCCCGCCCCCTGCGCCGCGGCGCCTCGCTGGCCAAACACCCCGCCAGCACAAAGCGTGTGGTGAAGAAGGCTTAGACCTTTACCGGCGCCGCAAACGGCGACTCGACGAAGTGCAGCGCAAGGCGGCGCGCGAAGGGGCCGACGATCAGGATCGCCGGATAGGCCAGCACGAAGGCGAGCCCCCAGGAGCGCATCCAGCGGGCGAGATAGTCCGGCGGAAAACCGATATTGATCGCGGTGATCGCGCCCGACATCAGGAAGCTCATGAACAAGGCCATGAACAGTCCGAAGACCGGCTGGAAGACGCGAACGGGAAGTTTCTTTGTCATCGAAGGTAACCTTGGTGTAAGTGAGTTCGATATTAGAACTTGCTCTGCAATTTTCCAGCCCCCCAGCCAAGTTGACTTCACCCTTTTCGCGTTCCAGAGGCTGGCGGCATGAGCCAGACCCCACCTCCCCGCCCGCGCACGCGGCTTTACCTGATCACCCCGCCGCAGATTCCAGATGCTGCAGATTTCAGTAAAAAGCTGGAATCGGCTGTAGCGGCCGGCGATATCGCGTCGCTTCAGCTGCGCCTGAAGGGAGCGGATGGGCGTGTTGATGAGGCTTCCACGAGAGCCGTCAGCCGGGCCGTCACGGGCCTCGCCCAAGAGGCCGGCATCGCCGTCCTGATCAACGATTCCCCCGAACTTGTACGCGAGCTTGGCGCCGACGGCGTGCATCTCGGCTGGGACGACATGGACATAAAGTCCGCCCGCAAACTACTCGGCCCCGACGCGATCATCGGCGCCACCGCGAAGAATTCCTACCACAAGGCCATGCAAGCCGGCGAAGACGGCGCCGACTATGTCGCCTTCGGCGCTTTCTATCCCACAAGTACCAAGGACAGCACCGTGCCCGCAGAGCCGGAGCTCCTGGAAGTCTGGCAGGCCGCGATGCTGATCCCCTGCGTCGCTATCGGCGGCATCACCGCCGCCAACGCCGCCCCGCTGGTGCGCGCAGGCGCTGATTTCATTGCGGTTTCTGCCGGCGTCTGGGCACATGAAGAAGGCCCTGCCGCAGCGGTCAGGGCCTTCAATTCTCTGTTCGATGAACTCGCCTGAGGGGCGAAATCAGGCGACCGTCGCGGTGCCTGCCTTGGCGTTCTTGATGTCGCGCACATCATCCGAAATGCGGAACAGGATCATGTAGAGTTCGCAGATAAAGCGCCAGAACAGCACGCCAACCACGCCAGCGATCAGCGTCGCCACGATCATCCCGAGCCCGCCGATGAAGCTCGAGCCCATCATCGCCAGGGCGCCGAAAAGGCTCGCAATCGTGCCCAATGCAATGCCCACGAGGCCGAGATAGTAGAGAATGACGATCAGCTTGGTGCCTATCAGCTTGTCGAAATTCAGGAAATAGTTTGCCATGGTCCAGCCCTTCCTTGCTTGCCATAAGGGAAACCTGAACTGCATCGCCCTGCCCGGCAACACCTTTCGCCGATAAGGTGACGCGTTAACATCCCCTGCCTTGACCCTTCGGCGCCAAAGGCTTACGCCCCCGGGCTCCCCACTCCCTTCCCGCCAGAACAGCGCCTGGACGCCTGCCCCATGTCGAAGCCCTCCCCCGTTGGCACCGTGATGATCGCCGCCGCCCGCGCCGCTGGCCGCAGCCTCGCGCGCGATTTCGGCGAGGTTGAAAACCTGCAGGTCTCCCGCAAGGGCCCGGCTGATTTCGTCTCCAACGCCGATCACCGCGCCGAAGAGATCATCTATACCAGCCTTATGAAGGCCCGCCCCGGCTATGGCTTCGTCATGGAAGAGCGCGGCATCGTCGAGGGCACCGACAAGTCCAACAAGTTCATCGTCGATCCGCTCGACGGCACCCTGAATTTCCTGCACGGCCAGCCGCACTATGCCGTCTCCATCGGCCTGGAGCGCGACGGCCAGTTGCTGACCGGCGTGGTGTTCGACGTCGCCAAGAACGAGATCTTCTGGGCCGAAACCGGCCGCGGCGCCTGGCTCGAACAGCGCAAGCTGCGCGTTGCCGTCCGCAAGAAACTCAACGAGGCCACCATCGCCACCGGCACCCCCTGGCACGGCAAGCCGGAAGAGGCGCACACCCAGTTCGCCCGCGAAATGCTTGCCATGACCCCCGCCTGCGCCGGCATCCGCCGCTACGGCTCTGCCGCGCTCGACCTTGCCTGGGTCGCCGCCGGCCGGTTTGACGGTTTCTGGGAACACGGCCTGAAGCCGTGGGACATTGCAGCCGGCATCGTGCTTGTGCGCGAAGCGGGTGGCATGGTCGAAGAGCTCAGCGGCGCCGACAATGTGATGAAAACCGGCTCCATCCTCGCCGGCAACGAAGACATCGTGCCCGCCGTGCGCGAGCAATTGCGTCATGCCGGCGCCTTCGGCCGCCAGGCCAAGGTCTGACCCTTGGGGAAACCTGACGCGAGCGTCAGGAATTTTTGCCAAGCTGCAAAAATCGCGCTATGAAGCGCGCCATGACCCAGCTCGACACAGACGTTCTCATCATCGGCGCCGGCCTGTCCGGCATTGGCGCAGCCGTGCACCTCAAGAAGCAGTGCCCCGGGAAAACCTACCGGATCTACGAAGCCCGCGAGGCCATCGGCGGCACCTGGGACCTCTTCCGCTATCCCGGCATCCGTTCGGACTCGGACATGCACACCCTCGGCTTCAACTTCAAACCCTGGACCGAAGCCAAGGCCATCGCGGACGGCCCCTCGATCCGGAAGTATGTGAACGACACCGCCGACGAATACGGCATCCGCCCGAACATCCGTTTCAACACGAAGATCGTCGCTGCCGACTGGTCCGACGCTGACCAGCTCTGGCGCGTCACCAGCGAAGACGTGAAGACCGGCGAGCAGAGCGTCACCAAGGCGCGCTTCCTGTTCATGTGCGGCGGCTATTACCGCTACGATCAGGGCTACCGCCCCGAATTCCCGAACGAGGCGGCCTATCAGGGCAAGATCGTTCACCCGCAGCACTGGCCGGAAGACCTCGACTATTCAGGCAAGAAGGTCGTCGTCATCGGCTCCGGGGCAACCGCAATGACGCTGGTGCCGGCGATGACTGACAAGGCCGCCCATGTCACCATGCTGCAGCGCTCGCCGACTTATGTTGTCTCCCGCCCCGCCGTGGACGGGCTTGCAAACTTCCTGCGCTCCGTGCTGCCCGACCAATGGGCCTATACGATGATCCGTTGGCGGAACGTCCTGTTCCAGCAATTCTTCTTCCGCCAGACCCGCAAGAACCCGCAGAAGGCGCGCGAGCGTCTGCTTGGCATGGTGCGCGAGGAACTCGGCCCTGACTATGATGTCGAGAAACATTTCACGCCGACCTATAATCCGTGGGAACAGCGGCTCTGTCTTGTTCCGGATGCGGATCTTTTCACCGCGCTGAAATCCGGGAAGGCCAGCGTTGAGACGGACCATATCGAACGCTTCACCGAAAAAGGCATCCTGCTGAAATCCGGCAAGGAACTTGAGGCCGACATCATCGTCACCGCCACCGGCCTGAACCTCGTTTTCATGAACGGGGTCAACGTCACGATGGACGGCGTGAAGGTCGATCCCGGCCGCCTCCTCAACTACAAGGGCGTGATGCTGTCGAACGTGCCGAACCTTGCAGTCACCTTCGGCTATACCAACGCCTCATGGACACTGAAGGCGGACCTGACGAGCGAATATGTCTGCCGTCTCCTCAGCCTGATGGACGAGAAAGGCGCAACCTCCGCGATGCCCTACCTCGCCGCCTTCCCGAACGAGACCGAACCCTTCGTCGACTTCTCTTCCGGTTATTTCCAGCGCGTGATGGACCAGTTCCCCCGCCAGCACACTGAAGCGCCGTGGAAGCTCCACCAGAACTATTTCACTGACCGCAAGAACCTCCGTGAACTGCCGATCGAAGACGGCGTGATGAAGTTCCACGTTCCGGCAGCAGCGGGCGCGGCCAAGCCGGTGATGCAAGCGGCGGAATAAGCCACTCACTTTGGCACCCTTCACCTCCCACCGCCTTCGGCGGCGGGCCCCATCTCTCCAGGAGGGAGAGGGGTTGAACCTCGCCACAAACACGACGCCCCCTCTCCAGTTTACGGGAGAGGAGGGACGCGCGGCCGGCGGGGGG
>DNFL01000137.1:7034-7360 GCA_003486945.1 Hyphomonas sp.
CATGTGGCTCTGGCTTTTGTGGTGGTGCGTGGATGATCATATTGCGGCAGCCGCCGGCGCGCCTGGCATAGGCACCTTGCCGATCTGGGTGCCGCTGATCCTGTCGCTGGCGTTTTCCTTCTCGCTCGACAGCGCCATCGACCGGCAGCGAAAAAGAGGCTGACGCCTCAACGCTCCGTGAACTGAAGTTCCGCGAGGCGCGCATAGAGGCCGCCGCGTGCGACAAGGCTGTCATGCGTGCCTTCCTCGACGATCCGTCCGCGGTCCATCACGATGATCCGGTCGGCGCGGCGCACAGTTGAGAGGCGGTGGGCGATGACCAGCGT
>DNFL01000030.1 GCA_003486945.1 Hyphomonas sp.
GCGTAAAGTTGGTCGAAGGCCGCTTCGGCGCCGAGAATATCGCGCGCGCGTCCGTTCGAAGCGATCGTGCCCAGGAATTTGGAAAACAGGGCCGAGTATCCGGCCTTGGCTGCCACCGCGCCGAGCGCGCCTACTTTTTCTTCCCGCGTGAAGGCCGGCGAGTCCAGCAACTTGCCGAGATCGACCGAGCTGCGGACCAGCGCCACGAATGCCTTGAAATCCTTGTGAACATCGGCGAGCGCGCCTTTGTCCTGCGCCAGTTCGAACAGCGCGCTGGCATAGCGCTGGGCTGCTTCACTCGTCTGCGTCACGCTCGATGCCGGCAAGGTCTCTATCCGTCGCGCTAGAAGGGGCGGAAATGCCCCGGAATAACTGGGTTACGGGCAATCGCGTATGGTGCGTGCCCGTGAAACTGAGCGGCGCTTATCATCAGAAAACAACACTGACAACATGGCCGCAGCGCGCGGCAGTGCGGCGAAATGGCAAACAGTGCGCCACGGCCGGATTCCCCTGCAATTACAGGAAGGAATAGGGATCGATATCCACTGAAATCCGCACTTGCGAGGGCACCTTCAGACGTCCCATCCACACGGTCATGTAGGCCGAAAGGTCGACCGTTCGCGGGGTTTTGACAAGGAATCGCCTGCGGTGACGCCCCCGTATCACGGATAGCGGCGCCGGCGCTGGCCCGTAAAGCTCGATTTCATCCCCGTTAGGTGCCGCTGCAGCCACCTGCAGCGCTGCCGCATCCGCCAGTTCAGCGGAGGGTGCAGACAAGACAACGGCCGCCAGTCTCCCGAATGGCGGCAAGCCCAGCTCAGCCCGGACTTCGCGTTCTACAGCGAGATAACCGTCCCGGTCATTCGCCGCGAGCGCCTGCATGGCCGGATTGTCCGGGTCGTAAGTTTGCACATAGGCCCGCCCCGGCCGCTCGGCGCGGCCGGCCCGGCCCGCCACCTGGCTCAGAAGCTGGTAGGTGCGCTCGCCTGCCCTGAGGTCCCCGCCTTTCAGGCCGCTATCGGCATCAACGACCCCAACCAGTGTCAGATTGGGAAAATTATGCCCTTTGGCGACAATCTGCGTGCCGATCAGAACGTCAATCTCGCCGCCGGCCATCCGGTCGATCAGGCTACGCGTGGCATCGCCGCCTTGCGCGGTATCGGATGAGAAAATCTCGATCCGTGCGCTCGGCAACAGGATCCGGACTTCTTCAGCCACGCGCTCCACCCCAGGCCCGACGCCCATCAGCGAATCCGCGGCGCCGCATTTGGGGCAATGGGCCGGCTTGGGAATAGAATAGCCCGTCAGGTGGCACACCAATCGCCCGGAGTAGCGGTGCTCCGTCAACCATGTCTCTGTGCCGGGAGATTTCATCCGCTCGCCGCAAGCCTTGCAGATCACCAGCGGCGCATAGCCCCGCCGGTTCAGGAAAAGCAGGGACTGCTCTCCGGCGGCCAGCGTCTCCGCCATTGCGTGTTCAAGTACCGGCGACAGCCACTTGCCTCGCGCAGGCGGCGCTTTCTTCAGGTCAACCAGCTCGATCTCCGGCAACCGCGCTGCGCCAGGCCGCGCTGCCAGCCGAAGCCGCTCGTATCGCCCGGCTTCAGCGTTTACGACCGTCTCCAGCGCCGGCGTCGCCGAAGCGAGGATCACCACCCCCTCCTCCAGTTTCGCCCGCATCACGGCCAGGTCACGGGCATGATACGTCACCCCGTCTTCCTGCTTGAAGCTGCCATCATGCTCTTCATCCACGATGACGAGCTTCAGCTTGCGGAACGGCAGGAACAGGGCCGAACGCGCGCCGATCACGATCCGCGCGCGGCCGTGCATAGTCTCGCGCATCGTCCGGCGGCGATCCTTGGGCGTCATTCCGGAATGCCAGGGCGCTGGCGCCGTCCCGAACCGCTCCTCGAACCGCGACAGGATGGCCTGCGTCAGCGCGATCTCCGGCAACAGCACCAGCACCTGAGCCTGCGGGTCGCTACGCAGCGTCTCCGCGATGGCCTCGAAGTACACTTCCGTCTTGCCAGACCCCGTCACACCATCGAGCAGGTAGGAGGCATAGCTGCCGCGCCGGATACCTTCCCGCAGCGACTCCGCTGCCGAAGCCTGTTCCGATGTCAGCGCAGCGCCGGGCAAATCCGGATCAGGCGCAGGAAATGGTAGGTCTGTTTCGACTTCAAAAGTCTCCAGCGCGCCTGCGTCCACGAGACCTTTGATCACGCTGGACGTCACGCCCGCAGCGGCGGCCAGTTCTGCAGAAGCTGCCGGACCAAGGTCCCGGGCAACTTCCAGCACTTTCTGCCGCGACGGCGTCATCCGCGAAGGCATAGCGCCGGTCGCCCGATAGAACACTTCGACCGGTGAGGGGTCCAGCGCATCCCGTGCGCGCAGCGCCATCGACAGAACTTGCCCGGGATGGCTGACAGTATAGCGCCCGACCCATGCCAGGAACTCCCGCATCTGCGGCGTCATCGGCGGTACATCGTAAACAAAGGAGACCGGCTTCAGTTTCCGCCCTGTGCCAGCCTCATCCCCAAGCACTTCGACCACCATTCCGAAGCGGTCATATGGCCCTACTGGCGCGTGAACGTAGCTGCCGGGCTCCAGTGTCATGCCTTCGGGCACCGTATAATCGAACGGTTCCGGCAGCGGCAAAGTGAAGAGAATCCGGGCGACAGGCATAACCCTGCCGTCCTAGCCCCGCCCTTTCGCGGCGTCACGCCTTGCCCTTCAGCTACGTGCCGCCTACCCCTCGGCATATGACTAAAGACAAGAAGACCGGCTACGAGCCGCTGACCTCGATTGAGGCGATCACCGCAGGGCTTGGCGAGGTGGGATACATTTCCACAGCGCAGATTTCGACCGCCGTTTTCCTGGCCCACGGCCTGCGCAAGCCGATCTTGATCGAAGGCCCCGCCGGCGTCGGCAAGACCGATCTTGCCGCCTCGCTCGGCCGCTGGCTCGACCTGCCGCTGATCCGCTTGCAATGCTATGAAGGCCTCGACGAGGGCAAGGCGCTGTACGAGTGGAAGTACGGCAAGCAGCTTCTCTACACCCAGATCCTGAAAGAGAAGCTCAACGAACTCCTCGGCGGCGCCGACACGCTTGCCAAATCGCTGGAGAAACTCTCCGGATTCGAGGACCTGTTCTTCTCGCCGCAATTCCTGGAGGCGCGCCCTCTGCTCAACGCCATGCAGCAGAAGCAGGGCTCCGTCCTGTTGATCGACGAGATCGACAAGTCGGACGAAGCCTTCGAGGCCTTCCTCCTGGAAGTGCTGTCAGATTATCAGGTAACCGTCCCCGAGATCGGCACGATCCGCGCCAACGTTCCGCCCATCGTAATCCTGACATCCAACAATGTCCGCGAACTTGGCGACGCGCTGAAGCGTCGCTGCCTGCACCTGCATATCGGCTTCCCGGACCATGAGCGGGAACAACGTATTGTCCGTGCACGGGTCGATGGCATTTCCGACAGTCTGCTGGGCCAGCTTGTCCGCTTCGTCCAATCGGTGCGCGAGACCGACATCAAGAAACGCCCGTCGATTGCCGAAACCGTCGACTGGGCCCGCACACTGATCCTGTTGCACGCCACCTCGCTCGAGGAAGATTTCGTGCGCGACACGCTCAACGTGCTCCTCAAGCACGAGAGCGACATTGCCGCGATCTCGCCGTCCATCCCGAAAATGGTGCGCGAAGCCACCGGCCCCGATGCACGCGGACGGCTCGCCTCGGGATATCCCGACCACAATTAGGATCCGATGGAAAAGCAGATCTCCAACTTCATCCGGGCACTGAGATCCGCCGAAGTGCGCGTCTCGACCGGTGAGGCGCTGGACGCGGCGCGCGCCGTCGCGATGATCGGCTATGGCGACCGCCCGCTGCTCAAGGATTCGCTTGCCTGTGTGCTTGCAAAATCCGAATCCGAAAAAGAAATACACGACCGCCTGTTCGACCTTTACTTCTCCAGCGCTCCCGCACGCGCGTCCTCCGCACAGGACAGCTCCGAAAACCGCAATGACGGCCCCTCGGAGGAACCTGCTGATGCGGCCGAGCGCCTTTCCCAACTTACCGAAGAAGGCAACGAACAGGCCCTTGCCTCTGCCATCGAGCGCGCCGCCGAAGCCTCCGGACTCAACGACATTCGCTTTTCCACCCAGGTCGCCTATTTCTCGCAAGCCATGCTCCGCGCCATGGGCGGCGAAGCTTTGCAGGCCCGCCTGCTCGAAGCCCTGCAGGGGCGCACGCCAGAGGCTGATTCCGAAGCCCAGCGCCTGATCGATGTACGCCGTACCCTGACAATGGCCGCCCGCGAGCGCGCCGAACGCGCTTTCGACATTTTTGGCGCCGCCGAAACCGAACGCTTCCGCGACGACTACGCCGCAACAAAGCGTCTCTCCGCCATCGAAGCGAGCGACATGGCGCGGATGAAACTCCTCATCGCTAAGGTCGCCAAACGCCTCGCCGTTAAACACTCTCGCCGCCGAAAACGTACGCAGCGCGGCATCCTCGACGTGCGCCGCACCATGCGCGCCAATGCCGGCCTTGACGGCATCCCCTTCAACGTCATCTGGCGCCAGAAGAAAAAGGACCGCCCGAAAATCCTCGTCCTTTGCGACGTTTCGGGCTCCGTCGCGCTCTATGTCCGCTTCCTCTTGTTGCTTCTCTTTTCTATGAAGGAAGTCATCCCGGACCTGCACGCCTTCGCCTTTTCCTATCGCCTGAAAAGTGTCGACGACATTCTTGAAGGCCACGAATTCGACAAGGCAATGAAGACAATCCTGCGCGAAATTGGCCTCGGGTCCACTAGCTACGGCCAGGCCTTTTCCGACTTCAAGATGGATCATGAATCCAAGATCGACCGGCGCTCGACCATCATCATCCTCGGCGACGGCCGCTCAAACTATGGCGATCCGCGCCTCGACCTTTTCCGCGACTTTGCCGGCCGCGCCAAACGCATCATCTGGCTGAACCCCGAAGGCCGCGCCCTCTGGGGCACAGGCGACAGCGTCATCCCGCGCTACGCGCCTTTCTGCGCACAGATGAGTCACGTCGCAACGCTGAAAGACCTCGAGCGCGCCATCGACGAAGTGCTGACCGCCTACGACTGACGCCTAGTTCAGGCCCATTTCATCGCGGTAGCGCCGGCGCAGCAGATCGATCGGCGCAAGGTCGCGCTTCTCGGTTTCGTAATGCCAGTAGGTCCAGCCATTGCATGCCGGCGCCTGCTGCACATGCGCGCCAAGCCGATGGATCGACCCGGTGATTGCTCCCGTCGTTAGAGACCCGTCGACACGAATGCGTGCCTGATGCCGGCGCTGTGGCGAGTAAAGCCGGTCGCCCGGCTTCAGCCAGCCCGTCTCGATAAGCGCGCCAAACGGCACCCGTGCCAGCGATTTCTTGCTGCGCTCGGTCTCCAGCATATCCTCATCCAGCGGCTTGATCGTTTTCAACCGCGCGCGCGACAGGCGCACATAGGCTTCATCCCGCTCAAGCCCGATATAATCGCGCCCCAGCAGCTTCGCCGCCGCCGCCGTCGTGCCGGTACCCGAGAAGGGGTCAACTACAAGATCGCCCGGCCGCGTTGTGGCCAACAGCACGCGGTGCAGCAGCGATTCCGGCTTCTGTGTCGGGTGCGCTTTGCGCCCGGCTTCATCCTTTAGACGCTCAGACCCCGTGCAAAGCGGGATCAGCCAGTCAGACCGCATCTGCTTGTCTTCGTTAAACGCCTTCAGCGCGTCATAATTGAACGTCACGCGGCTGTCCTTGGACTTGCCCGCCCAGATAAGCGTTTCATGCGCATTCTGGAAACGCGTGCCCTTGAAATTTGGCATTGGGTTGGTCTTCAGCCAGATCACATCATTCTGGATCCAGAATCCCTGATCCTGGAGGATCGTCCCGACACGGAAGATATTGTGATAAGACCCGATCACCCAGATCGCGCCATCATCCTTCAGCACACGGCGCGCTTCTTCCAGCCACTGATGCGTAAACAGATCATATTCGTCAAAGCTGCCGAACTTGTCCCATTCATCATCCACGCCGTCGACCACCGACTGGTCCGGACGCGTCAACCCGCCGCCAAGCTGCAGGTTATAAGGCGGGTCGGCAAAGATGAGATCCACCGAACAGTCCGGAAGGCGCGAGAGCAGCTCAATGCAATCGCCCTGAACGATGGTGTTTCTCTGGATGGTCATGCCGGCAGCCCCGTTGAATCTACAGTGTGCAGATTCTGTGGGCTGCTCCGGTTACTACGCCTTTAAGGAAACCCTGCCGAAAGGTTACTGCGCCCGCTTGCATCAGGGCTGTGCGCGCCGCTAAGTCTGCCCTTATGAAAAGTTAAGGCAGCGCCCCGGCACAGCATGATGCTCACCCTGGAACTTCTCGGCGGTATAGGCCTGTTCCTGCTCGGCATGTCGATGCTCACAGACGGGCTGAAGCTTGCCGCCGGCGACGGACTGCGCGCCATCCTTCGCCGCTGGACACGCACCCCGCTGCGCGGGCTTGCCTCCGGCGCGCTCGTCACCGGCCTGGTGCAATCCTCCAGCGCCGTCACCGTCGCCATCATCGGCTTCGTCAATGCCGGCCTGCTGACGCTAAGCCACGCTGTCTGGGTCATCTTCGGCGCCAACATCGGCACCACCATGACCGCCTGGCTCGTAGCTCTCGTGGGCTTGAAACTCGACATCGGCGCCTTCGCCCTGCCGATCACCGGCGCCGGCGTCCTGCTCCGCCTGTTCGCAGCGAAGCGCCCGCGCCTTTCGGGTGCCGGGACGGCGCTCGCCGGCTTCGGCCTGTTCTTCCTCGGCATCGCAACGCTGAAAGGCTCGTTCGAAACCCTGTTGCCGCTGATCAGCGAGCGCGGCCTGATCGCCTCCGGCTTCCTTGCTCCGTTCGCCTTCCTCATTGCGGGCATCGTGCTCTCCACCCTCGCGCAATCCTCCAGCGCCGCGATCGCGCTCATCCTCACCGCCACCGCCAGTGGCGGCCTGCCGCTCGAGCTTGCCGCTGCCGGCATCATCGGCGCGAATGTCGGCACGTCGACCACCGCCGCCTTCGCGTCAATCGGGGCCACACCGGCAGCCCGGCGCGTTGCCACCGCTCACATCGTGTTCAACCTGTTTGCAGGCATTATCGCTTTCTTGCTCCTCTACCCCCTCGTTGCCGCCAGCCACGAACTGGCCGACGCGTTGCTTGCCGACAGCAAGGACGAGCCTCTCACGCTCGCAGTCTTCAATACGCTGCTCAACTGTCTGGGCGTCGTGCTCATTTGGCCGCTTTCCGGACGCCTCCTCAAATGGCTGCAAGGCCTCTACGCCAGCGATGATGAACGCGTCGGACGCCCGCAGCATCTGGATCCGACACTCGCAGCCATCCCGTCACTCGCGCTGCGCGGTCTCGTGCTCGAGATCGAGCGCATGATGCAGATCGCTTTCCTGCGTGCCGGCAGCCGCGTGTCGTCACCGCCCGGCCAGATCACCAACGGCAACGGCGACAGCGGCATCCTCGCGCTCGGCCAGGCGATCCGCGATTTCATCTCGGATCTCAGCCGCCAGCCGCTGCCTGCCGAAGTCGTCACCGCCCTGCCAGACCTGATCCGCTCCATCCAGCATGTCGAGGAAGCCCTCACCGACAGCGCCGTGCTGCAGCATCCGCCCTTTCCGCCCGCTGCCCTCATCACCGGCAGCGACTGGGACCGCCTGCGCGCCGGCGTTCTCGCCGCGCTGGTCACCAAGTCGGGCGATCCCAATGCCTTCAAGTGCGAGTTCGATGAGGAAACCCGGGAAGTCGACGATGCCTATGAAGCGATCAAGAAAAACCTCCTCACTTTCGCCGCATCCGGCAAAACAAATGTCGAGCCGATGGAAGCCGCGCTCCTGCGCGCCCGGCACATGCGCCGTGTCGCCGAAGCTGCCCTCAAGGCCGAACGCCGCCTGCAGCCCTGGGCCCATATCGCCCGCGATGTCGTTACGCCCGGCGAGCCTGCCTAGAACTTGAAGAGCAACTGCCCGTCCGGTGTCACCAGCGGCCGAAAAAGATCCGTACGCAGATCAGGCCTCGGCGCGTTCAGGCCGTAGCGCGCCGAGGCCTTGTGGAAACGCTGGTTGATCAGGTCCGCCACCGGCCCGCGCCCACGCCCCCGGTCGAACCAGCGTGGATCATAATCCAGCCCGCCGCGCGTCTCCCGGATCAGGTTGATCACCCGCGCCGCCCGGTCCGGCACATGCTGCACCAGCCATTCGTGGAACAGGTCCTTGATCTCCAGCGGCAGCCTCAGGATCACATATCCCGCCCCCGTCGCGCCATTCGCCGCCGCCGCTTCCAGCAGCGCCTCGATCTCGTGATCATTCAGCCCGGGAATGACCGGCGCGGTCATCACCGCCACCGGAATGCCCGCCTCCGACAGCGCCTTCACCGTTTCCAGCCGCCGCTCAGGTGTCGCCGCGCGCGGCTCCATCTTGCGCGCCAGTTTCCGGTCCAGCGTCGTGATCGACAGCCCCACCCGCGTCAGCCCCTTCGCCGCCATCGGCGCCAGGATGTCGATATCACGCTGCACCAGCGCCGACTTGGTCAGTACCGTCACCGGATGATTGTGCGCCGCCAGCATCTCCAGCACCTGCCGGGTCAGCTTCTGCTCCCGCTCCACCGGCTGGTAGGCGTCCGTATTCATGCCCAGCGCAATCGGCCGCGCCACATATCCCGGCCGCGACAGTTCCTGCATCAGCAGTTCCGGCGCATTCAGCTTGCGGAAAATCCGGCTCTCGAAATCCAGCCCCGCTGACAGCCCCGACCAGGCATGCGTCGGGCGCGCGAAACAATAGATGCAGCCATGCTCACACCCACGATACGGGTTCACCGTCCGGTCAAAGTTGATGTCCGGCGAATTGTTGAAGGTGATGATCGTTTTCGCCGTTTCATCCAGCAGTTCGGTCTCCAACCGCGGTATCTCGTCCTCGATCGTGTCCCAGCCATCATCAAAGGCATCGCGCGTATGGCGCTCATACCGCCCCGTCTGGTTCGACACGGCGCCGCGCCCCCGGTGCGCGAAACGCTCCGACACGTCTCGCGCCTCGAGAAGGGTCACGCGGCCTGATTTCTTCAGCTTCTGTCCTGTCCTCATGGCGTGAGAGAGCCACAGCAAAAAGAACAAAGCAAGAACTTTGAAGTCTGTTTCTGGGGAAATCGCCTCTGCAGCTGGGCCATTGATTTGCCGGAAATGGCTGCGACTGTGCTCTTCGCCCGTCAGGGGCAGGAGGATACGAACCCGATGAACTGGCAAACGACCGCGCTGGCGCTCGCCGCTTCCATCTCTCTCTCCGCCTGTTTCCTGTCGGGCGCGTCGAACATTCAGACCGGCGTTCACCTCGCCGAAGGCTCTGTCAGTTTCTGCACCGACGACGACCCGCCTTGCCAGACCGGTTTTCCGGAGGGCGATGGCTACATCATCTATTCCGGCGACCCCGAGGAAGAAGACCTTCGCCTGCGTTTCGAGGTGCTCACCGAAACCGGCACCGGCACGGTCTATGTCGGCGAAGCAGAGCTGCGAAACGAGGAAGGCTCCTCCTGGGCCTACCTCATGGCACACGCGGCGGTCACACCCGGCGAAGGCTTTCCGGAATTCGACATCATCATGCCCGCCTGCAATGACGCGGAGCCAAGCGTTCAGTCGGCATACGGTATAACCCGCGCCGACGCCTACTCCTGCGAAATCGGCGACTTCGCCGCTTTCCGCCGCTATCTGGTCGACACCTATTCGGACCAGTTCGACGACCCGGCCTTCTGGCGCGAGCGAGACCCGCTCTAGACCTTCCCGCCCATCATGAAGCGTACGAACTGGCCCGCATCCCGCCAAGCCGTCCGCCGCCAGCCACCGTCCACATACCGCGCCGCCGAACTGCGCGCCTCCGCGTCCAGCAACACGATCCGCTTCGCACCGATGGCCCGCGCCAGCTTCAGATCCTCCAGACCGTCCGTATCCGGATAACCTCCAAGCGCGTCATACAGCGCACGCGGCGCCAGCAATCCCTGCGCCCCAACTGGCAAGCCAAACCACCGCGCCCGCCGGTTCATCCGTGCCTCGACCCAGCGTGCCTCGCGCGTATCCGATCGCAGCCTGAACCGGAACGCCGCCGCCATACCCGGGCGCTCATCAATATGCGCGCCCACACGCTCCGGCCATTCGCGCGACAGCACCACCGAAGGATAAAGAAACAACAGCCACTCGCCCCGCGCCGCCGCCGCGCCCGCGCGCCACA
>DNFL01000338.1 GCA_003486945.1 Hyphomonas sp.
ACAGGAAATGCTGGCCAAGCGATTTGCGGGCGGGCGCGTCTGTGAGGGGCGGGGTGTCGTCGCTCATGCGGCGGCTTTCTGGCGGTTGGCGGCGAAGAGCGCCGCGAGGCGGATGGCGGCGATCAGGCTGTCCGGCCTGCAGGTGCCGGCGCGGGCGGCGTCATAGGCGGTGCCGTGATCGGGGCTGGTGCGAACGATTGGCAGGCCGAGCGTGGAATTGACGCCGCCCCACATGTCGAGCGTCTTGACCGGGATCAGGCCCTGATCGTGCGTCATGGCAATAACGGCATCGAAAGCACCGCCGAGCATTTCGGCGAACACCGTGTCGCCGGAGCGGGCGTGGGAGATGGTAAGGCCTTCCGCACGCAGACGGTCTGCAGCGGGATTGATGATCTCCACTTCCTCGCGTCCGATGGTGCCGTCTTCGCCAGCATGGGGGTTGAGGCCGGTGAAGGCGATGCGGGGCTTCTCGATGCCGAAGTCGCGGCGCAGGGAGGCTTCAGCGACGCGGGCGATGCGTTCAAGGCGGCCATCGGCGAGGGCGCGGGGAACGTCCGCATACGGCATATGGATGGTGGCGAGCGCAACGCGCAGGCCGCCGCCAGTGAGCATCATCACGGGTTCTGCCTTGTGGCCTGCCTCTTCGCAAAGGTGGGCGACAAATTCCGTGTGCCCAGGGAAGCGGAAACCGGTCGAGTAGAGCAAGGCCTTATGAATGGGATTGGTTACGACGCCGGAGGCGCGGCCGGCGAGGGTGTCAGCGACGGCGCGTTCGATGGACTGGATGATGCCGGGGGCAGCGGCTGCATCCGGGTGACCGGGGGCGACGATGGGTATCCCTTCGAGGGCAAGCACCGGGAGCGCTTCAGCAAAGACAGCGGAGGCTTCGGACGGGTCGTCAATCTCTCGCAGGGGCACGCCGGTGACGAGGTGCGGGGCGCCGATCAGGTAGAAGGCGCAGTCCGGCTCAGCACGCAGGGCAGACCATGCAGCCGCGCTGATCTGCGGCCCGCAGCCGGCGGGGTCGCCCATCGTCAGGGCCAGGGGAGGGCGGTTTGCTTTGCTCACGCCGGCGGTGTCGCGCCAATTCGCGCCCCGCGCAAGCACCATCACCTGATCAGCGATAGATGATGGTGGCGTCGCGGCGCGAATTGCGAAGCTCGCGCTCCGAAATCATGTTCAGTTCGCGGGCCTTGATCGAGTTCTTCAGGTCTTCCTTCGACGGAAGTGCCTCGGCGCCATCTTCTCGGCGGCAGACATACATCACCGCCAGACCGCCGCCTGCAGCGAAAATCTGCGTTGCGCTGCCGACTTCCGTTGCCAGCACCATCTCGCGGCCTTCCGGGCCCAGTTCCTCGACATTGATGTCGTTCAGGTCCTGCGCGCGAAGTTCGCTCTTGGAGTTGGCAACCGACTGGACATCCGCGCAGCTCGTGATGCGGCTCATGGCGTCGGTCAGCGACGATTCCTTGCCGTCCGTGGCGATGAGGCGCATCAGGTTGACCTTGGTGGTCGGCTGGCTCGGTTCACGCTTGGCGTTGACGGTCAGAATGTAGATCCCACTCGCCACTTCGATCGGCGGCAGCAGCGAAGGGGCCGGTGCTGCGACCACGGCAGCGGCGAGTTCCGGCGACAGGTCTTCGGCGGTGACCCAGCCCATGTCTCCGCCGGTTGCCGAAGTCGGCGCGGAAGAAATGCGCTGCGCCGCAATGCGGAAGTCTGCGCCTTGCTGGAGCTGCTGGATGATCGACTCGGCTGCCCGCATCGCTTCGGTGCGGGTTTCCGGATCCGGGGCATAGAGGAAGATTTCGCCGACGCGGTACTGCGTTTTCTTGGAGGCGGTCCGCATCCGCTCAAGCTGGTCTTCGACCTGGTTGTCGGAAATGCGGATGCGCGACCCGTAGAGGCCGCTCATCAGGCGGTTCCAGGCGATGTCGGCGCGGATCTGCTCTTCAAGGCTTGCCGGGTTGACGCCGGCCGCCATCAGCTGCTGGCGCAGGCCCGAAGCGCCAAGGCCGCTTTCGGCGGCCATGTCGTTCAACTCGGCATCGATCTCGCGCGCATCAACCTCGACCTTGTACTCAGACACGCGGTCGAGTTGCAGGCGCTCGTCAATCAGCTGTTCCAGGGCCTGTCCGGTGATCTGCTGCACCTGTTCCGGCGAGGGTTCACCGCGGCCGAGCGACAAGAGCAGAAGGCGGGCGCGCTGACGCACGTCGGAATAGGAAATGGGCTTGTCATTCACGATGACCGCAATGCCCTCCAGCTGAAGGCGATTCTCTTCCTGCGCCTGAACTGCGGCCAGGGGGGCCGAGACGGCCAGAAACGCTGCAATCAAAGCTGCACGCACCATTCACATCCTCCGTCGAATTCCGCCCGCGGAACCCTTTAGACACTTTGCGGAAACCATACAAATCCCCGCTTGGCACGCAACGCGCCAGCACAGTGATCAGGGCCGTCCGGAGGGGTAAACTGCAGTTTTCGGGCCGGAATAGGGCACCGGTCAGTCGAAATCGCTGGTGCCGAGATTTCCGAGTGATTTCAGGGTGAACCGGAACTGGATGTTTTCGGATGGGCCGAGCGTCCGGTCCCGCAGTTCGCTGCGGCTGTAGATCAGTTCGAAGCGGGAGCAGTCATCGGAATAGGCGATACCCAGCTCCTGACGGGCGTTGCGGTTGTCGTCGATATCGCGCAGCGAGCCGAAGATAACCGAATAGCTGTCCGTGACGCGCACTTCGCCCCGGAGATACAGGCCTTCATCGGGCACGCCCGAGGGGCTGATGCGCTCATCGATCTTATAGTACTGGCCGACTGCCCGGAACCGGCTCAGCGAGGTCGAAAGGCGCACATCCAGGCGGTTGAGGGCGAGGTCTTCGTCATCGAGGCGAACACGGCTGGACAGGTTCAGCGCGTTGCCGAGATTGAGTGAGGCCGAGCCGACCCAGTCGGAAGACTTGCCGTTTAGGTTTGAGCCGACATCGAACGCGTCGTCTGCGCGGGCGCGCCAGCGGCGGCCGAAAGTCGAACTGAGTTCGACACCGTTCTTCCAGATGGCCCGGGCCGTGAGGCCGGCGCTGAGCTTAGCGTCGCCCTCGTAGAGGTCGTAGTTCCCGAACCCGTTGGCTTCGAACAGACTGGACTCGTCATACTCGTACAACAGGCTGTCTTCGACCGGAATCGCCGGATCGTTGACGTTCGAGAATCCCCAGGCTGCCATCACCGTGGGCTCGATCATCAGGTCAACGTTCTTGCCCGTACGGATCAGCGGATAGGCAAGCTTTGCGCCGGCATTGCCGACTGCGCGCGAAACTTCGCTCTTGCCGCTGACGGACGCGTCGAGGGCGTAATAGTCGCCGCGAAGTTCGGCAAACGGCTCGAAGGTGAAGCCGCCGGGCAGGAGATTGAAATCACGCCACTCCGCTCCAGCGCTGACCCGGTGACTGTCGGCGCCAACATCCCGCGTCAGCACCGCCGATGACAGGTTGACGTTCGCGAAACCGAAATCTCCGAGGTCCCAGTTCTTCTCGGCGAAGAGAAGCGGCGAGACCACGGGCAGCTGCTTGGCATCGTCTTCGCCGCGCAGGCCCTGGAAGTTCAGGAGGGAAATGTCGGTGTAATAGTCGTCACCCTGGCCGACCATGTAGAGCTGCGACAGGAGGCGTCGAGGCTGGTTTGAATACAGGCCGCGCTTGTCGTTCTGGCCTTCGATATCGTAGCGCCGGTCGTAAAGGTCGTCAGTCTGGTGTTCGACTGCAAAGCCCCACAGCCATTCCGGCGTGAGCGCAAAGGCGCCGTTGGCAAAGATATGCCCGCGGAATTGGTCCTCACCGAACTTTTCGCCGTCGCCGTCGAAATCCTGTTCCTGCGTGAAGCTGCCCTTGATGCGGAGCGCACCGGAATAGAAGCGCTTGCGCAGGTCGAGATTGATGACCGGATTGACGTTCTCCGAAACCATCGGGGCGATCGTCAGGTCGGAATGTTCCGATATCGCCCAATAATAGGGTTGCTTGTAGAACGCGCCCAGTTTCGATGACAGGCCGGCGTCCGGCACGAGCAGGCCCGAGCGCCGGTCCGAGCTCGGATCCGGATGCGCAAGGTAGGGCATGTAGAAAACCGGAATGCCGGCAATCTCGACCACCGCATCGCGGTAGGAAATCATCTGGCTTTCTTGATCTAGAACGGCGCGGCGGGCGCGGATCTGCCAGGTCGGTGTGCGCTTCGTCTCGCAGACTTCGCAGGAGGTGTAGACCACCTGATCGAGCGCATTGAAGCCACCTTCCTTCCGGATGGCCGAATTTGCCGCCACGCTGGCGCCGTCGGCGAGACGTGCGGAAAATCCGATGGCATAGCCGTCTGACAGGTTTGGCCCGACATCGACTTCATCCGAATATTGCTGCGATCCGTCCGTATCGGTGATGATGACATTGCCGCTGGCATGCACACGCTCTGTCGTCCGGTTGTAGACGAGGCGGTCGGCGCGCAGGGTGCGGCCCTGATACAGGGCCTGAACATTGCCTTCGGCAACAATGCTGTTCTCGGCCTGCAGTTCGTAGACGGTATCTGCTTCCAGGACCACGCGCTCGTCAGCAGCTTCGGCTGAGGCCGGGACCGGCTGTCCGGTAGAGCCCTGCGCCTCTGCTGCCAGTGGCAGGACGGCCGAGAAACCGGCCAGCAGCGCTACTTGGGACCAGAAAGCCACGGGTTCCACCCTCACTCTGCCACCGGATTGCGCGGGCCTGCACTCCCCTGCAAGCGCGCGCGGCGATGGGAGAGGCTTAGAGTTGAACCAGCGAGCCGTCCAGCCATCCGGCGTATCCGGCCTGCTTTTGGTTGGTGCAACGGTGCAGGCGGGCCACAGAGGCTTGATTCTGAACGGCATGTCATACAGCCCGGACCGCCAGACCGCCGGAAAGTGGGATGGCATCCCCCGCCAGTTCCAGCTCCATCAGCACGGCGCTGCACTGGGCGGCGCTGAGGCCGCTGGCGCGGGCGATTTCGTCGAGGGGCATGGCATGGGGCGTGAGCGCGTCGCGCACGCGGGCGAGCATGTCGCGGGGCACTTCCCCGCCCGGGAAGTCTGCCTCGAACTCCGGCGCAGGCGGCGCGGCAACCTGCAGCGGCGGCAGCCCGGAGAGCACTTCAAGCACATCTTCCGCATGGCGCACTAGCGCGGCGCCCTGCCGGATGAGCCGGTTGGTGCCGGCGGCGCGCGGATCCAGCGGTGAGCTGGGCACGGCCATCACCTCGCGGCCCTGCTCGCCGGCCATGCGTGCCGAGATCAGCGAGCCGGACCGTTCGGCAGCCTCGAC
>DNFL01000233.1:0-6636 GCA_003486945.1 Hyphomonas sp.
GATGCCTTCGATCCGGACGCCGTGAGTGCGGCGGCGGCCGGGGCAGACGTGATCGTCAACGCGCTGAACCCGCTCTATCCGGACTGGGCGCGGGACCTGCCGCGGCTGGCGGCTTCCGTGATCGCAGCGGCGAAGGCGACGGGCGCAACCGTGATGCTGCCGGGCAATGTCTACAATTACGGCGCGGGCATGCCGCCGGTGCTGGACGAGATGACCCCGCACAATCCGACGACGCGCAAAGGGCACCTTCGGGAGGCGATGGAGAACAGCTATGCCGAAGCTGCGGATGACGGCGTGCAGACCATCATCCTGCGCGGCGGCGATTTCATCGAGCGCGAGAACACCGGCAACTGGTTCGACACCTACATCGCCGCAAACGCGGGCAAGGGGCGGGTGACCTATCCAGGCCCGCTAGGAAACATGCATGCCTGGGCTTACCTGCCGGACATGGCCCGCACGATGGTGGGGCTGGCGGAGAAGCGCGCCGAGCTCGGCGTGTTCGTGTCACTCGGCTTTGAGGGGTTCAATCTGACCGGCCATGAACTGGTGCGCGCGATGGAGCGGGCTGCGGGGCGCACGCTGAAAGTTGGCGAAATGCCCTGGGGCGCGATGCGGATGATCAGTCCGTTTGCGCCGGTGGTGCGGGAGGTGCTGGAAATGCGTTACCTCTGGACCGTGCCGCATGCGATTGACGGGCGAAAGCTGGCGGCGCTGCTGCCGGACTTCCGGCCGACGCCGCTGCTGGTGGCCTTGGCGGATGCCATGGGCGCCGCTGAGCCCGCCGCAGAGGTGCAGACCGGTCCGGTATGCGCGGCAGGTTGACGGCTGCGGACGCATGTGGACTTGCGGCGTGCCCTTTTCCCTGACTTGATGCGGGAAAAGGGGAGGCGCCCATGAGTGCCGGAAACATCGCCCAGATCACGCCCTTCATGCATGTGCCGGACATTAACGCGGCGCTGAGCTGGTTTTCGCTGCTCGGCTTTAAGCCCGCCTTTCGCGCGGACAATTATGCCTATGTGTCGCGCGATACTGTGAGCGTACGCGTGCTCGAATCCACTCAGGAGGACTGCGCGCCGTTCCCGCCGCACGGGGGATTTGCCTATTATGTGGATGTCCGCGATGTGCTCGTAATCTTTGATGAGATCGCACCGCGTCTTCGCAGGGCAGGGGTCGAGTTTCACGAGCTCAAGGATCAGGAATACGGGCAGCGGGAGTTCATGATCCGTGCGCCGGACGGAAACGTGTTCGTCTTTGGGCAGGCGATACCGGAGGGAGAGAAGAATGGCTGACGCGCGCTGGGAATACACCAAGGGCCTCAAGGATATCGGCAACGGGCTTTATGCCTGGCTGCAGCCGGATGGCGGTTGGGGCTGGTCGAATGCCGGGCTGATCCGGGACGGGGAAGCTAGCCTGCTGGTCGATACGCTGTTCGACATGCACCTGACGCGCGAGATGCTGAGCGCGATGGAGGATGCGACCGGGATCGCGGCAGGGCGGATCGGCACGATCGTCAATACGCATGCGAACGGGGACCATTGCCACGGCAACGGATGTTGTCCGCAGGCGGAGATTATTGCGAGCGAGGCAAGCGCGAAGGAGATGGCCGAAGTGCCGGCCGCGATGCTGGCGCAGTTCAAGAAAGCAGGCGCACAGCTGGGACCGGCGGGCGCCTATTTCGCGGATGTGTTCGGGCCGTTTGACTTCGACCATATCGATGAGCGCCTGCCGACGAAGACGTTCAGCGGTGAGATGGCGCTGAAGGTCGGCGACAAGGAGGTGCGCCTGATCGAGGTGGGTCCGGCGCATACGGGCGGGGATGTGCTGGTGCATGTGCCGGGCGACCGGGCGGTTTATACCGGCGACATCCTGTTCATCGACGGCACGCCGCTGATGTGGGCCGGACCGGTGAAGAACTGGATTGGGGCGTGCGAGAAGATCATCGCAATGGACGCGGATGTGATTGTGCCGGGGCATGGTCCGATTACGGACAAGGCGGGGGTGAAGCGCGTGGCGGACTATCTCGCCTATGTGGACCGTGAGGCGCGCAAGCGGTTTGATGCGGGCCTGTCAGTGCGCGATGCGGCGTTCGACATTGCGCTGGGAGACTATGCGAGCTGGGGCGATGCGGAACGGATCGCGGTGAACGTTGATAGTCTGTTCCGGGAATATCGCGGCGACGGGAAGGTAACGCCGGTGATCGAGCTATTTGCGTTGATGGCAGAAGTGCGCGCGGCGCAGCGGCGCTGATGCGCCGTCACCAGCGCGAGGTTTCGCTGATTGTGAAGGCTTCGCGGCGGTAGCCGAAGGGGTGGACGCCGTCCCATCCCTTGCCATCCGGGTAGCGGACTTCAATGGATACAAGTTCGTCCGGATCGAACAGTCGCATGTTGACCCCGACCTGGTCGGCTTCGGGGTTTGCTGCCCTGAAGGTTTCAGACAGGGCGAAATGGGTTGTCACATGGCAGGCCGCGCAGGAATGAATGTCAACTGCAGGCGAAGGGCGGTCTGGCCTCTGTGTGGTGACGGTTGTCCCGGACACATGCACGGAAGCTGAACCGAAATAGGCCCATGCGCCGCCTGTCTTCCTGCAGAGGGTGCAGTTGCAGTCGTGGATGAATTCCGGAGTTGCTTCAATCGTGACTTGGACAGCGCCGCAGAGGCATGTGGAAGTCATTTTGTTTCCTTCATTGGCGGGCGGCCTTAGCGGTTCGCACCCGGAACCCAATTGATGTCATCAGCGCCGTTACTGTTGGCGGCGCGGCCGGCGACGAAGAGCCAGTCGGACAGGCGGTTGATGAAGGCGAGAGCGGGGGCGCCGACGGGCTCGTCCTTCAGTGAGGCAAGGTGGGCCATCTCGCGTTCGGCGCGGCGGCAGAGCGTGCGCGCGACGTGAAGCTGGGCGGCGAGGCGCGAGCCGCCGGGCAGGATGAAACTGTCGAGCGGCGGGATCGCCGCATTCATCGCGTCGATCTCTTCTTCAAGGCGCGTGACCTGCGTTTCGATGATGCGGAGCGGCGTCCATTCGAGGACGCGGCCGCGGTCGGGCGTAGCAAGGTCAGCGCCGAGATCGAACAGGTCGTTCTGGATGCGGCGGATCTGCGTGAGCAACTCGCCGGAGGCGTCGAGCGCGGCAACGCCGAGGGCGGCGTTCAACTCATCGACCGTGCCATAGGCAGTGACGCGGGGATGCCATTTGTCGACCTGTTCGCCGGTCGAAAGACGGGTTTGCCCCTTGTCGCCGGTGCGGGTGTAGATCTTGTCGATCCGGACCATCGCCTCACCCGCCGAACTTGATGGCGCCTGCGACGATGCCGATCAGGACGAGGAGGCCGATGGCGACCGCCTGCAGGATGACGCGCATGCGCATCAGCTGGTTCGAACGGCTGACCTGCTTGTCATCCTTCCGGACGAGGTTGGCGAGGCCGAGGAAGAGGACGACCGCGACGCCGGCGAGGGCGACGTAGAAACCGATAGTCAGGAGCGATTGCATGGGGCGGGCCTTTCAGATCCTGTTCCGGGGTGTTCTAGCGCGCCGGAGCAGGAGCGGCGCTGCTGCATGGGGTCGCGGCGGGGCGGGGGTGTCAGCCTTCATTCTCGAGCCGGTCTGCGAGGGCTTCGACCTTGGCGGCCATCTGGACCAGCAGCTCGATGGCGCGGGCATCGGTTTCCGGGCGGGCGGAGACGCCGCGCCGGGCGCTGTCGAGTTCGTCCAGCAGGGCGAGGGCGGTGATCAGCAAGAGGCGTTCCTCGCCGATATCGCCGACGGCGCTGGCGATCTGGGTGACGCGTTCGTTGAGCTGTTCGCCGAGGCGCTGGACGCGCATTTCCTGGCCGGGCGCGCAGGCGATGGAGAAGCTGCGCCCGCGGAGCGTGATGTCGGCCTTGGCCACGGGCTCAGTCCTCTTTCCCGAGGGCGGCGCGCACTTCCTCGATGGCCGCTCCGAGGGCGACACTCGCCTCATCGGCGAGTGACTGCAATTCCTTTTCGCGTGTCAGGGAGTGGTCGAGCGCTTCGGCGAGCTTTGCCCGGTCAGTGGCAAGGGCATTGATTTCGGCGCGCAGGGCAGCGGGGTTTCCGACACGGACAAGATGGGCCTCAAGCGCGGTTTCCAGGCGCTTCAGGGCGGCATCAAGGCGTTCGGCGGCCGGTTCGAGCTCGGTCATGACACTTTTGGAGTATCTGGAATGACAGCGCGCGCCAAGCGCCTTGACGCTCAAGCCAGAGTCTGGCCTAGGACCCTTGGGCAAGAATCTCCAGGAGACCAGCAGAATGGCTGTCACGAACCGCGACATGGCCAACGCCGTGCGCGCCCTTTCGATGGATGCAGTTGAAGCCGCCAAGTCGGGCCATGTCGGCCTGCCGCTCGGGATGGCAGACACCGCGACGGTGCTGTTCCGCAAGGTGCTGAAATACAATCCGAAAGATCCGACTTGGCCGGACCGCGACCGGTTCATCCTGTCGGCGGGCCATGGCTCGATGCTGATCTATTCGCTGCTCCACCTGACGGGCTATGCCTCGGTCAGCCGCGACGATATTCGCAACTTCCGCCAGCTGGGCGCCAGCACGCCGGGCCACCCGGAAAATTTCGTCACTGCCGGTGTCGAGACCACAACCGGCCCACTGGGGCAGGGGATTGCGACGGCGGTGGGCATGGCGATGGCAGAGCGCCATCTGAATGCGCGCTTTGGCAATGATCTCGTCGACCACCATACCTGGGTGATTGCCGGCGATGGCTGCCTGATGGAAGGCGTGAGCCAGGAGGCGATCACGCTGGCCGGGCATATGAAGCTGTCGAAGCTGATCGTACTGTTCGATGATAATGCCGTGACGATCGATGGCTCGACGGAGCTGTCTGATTCGACAGATCAGTGCGCGCGCTTCGAAGCGTCCGGCTGGGTCAGCCGCAAGGTGGACGGCCATGACGAGAAGGATGTCGAAGCCGCGCTGAAATGGGCAACGAAGCAGAAGAAGCCTGTCTTCCTCGCCGTGAAAACGATCATCGGGTTTGGCGCGCCGAAACTCGCCGGCACTGGCAAGGCGCATGGCGGCCCCTACGGCGCCGAGGAAATCGAAGGCATCCGCAAATCGCTGAACTGGCCGCATGCGCCGTTCGAAGTGCCGGAAGCCATCGAAAAGGCCTGGGCGAAAGCCGGTGAGCGCGGCGCGGCAGAATATGCGGCGTGGAAGAAGCGCCTCGCGGCGAGTGCGCACAAGGGCGAGTTCAATGCGGCCATCGCGCGGCGCCTGCCGAAAAATCTCGGCAAGGCGATCAACAAGCACAAGAAGGCTGTCGTCGATGGCGGCGCTTCGAAAGCGACGCGCGTGTGGAGCGGCGAAGCGCTGGAAGTGATCACCGGTCTCGTGCCGGAAATGGTCGGTGGTTCGGCGGACCTGACGGGATCGAACAATACCAAGACCAGCCACACGGCGCCGATGACGCCGAAGAACTGGGGCGGGCGTTATGTGCACTACGGCGTGCGCGAGCACGGCATGGCGGCTGCGATGAACGGCATGTCGCTGCACGGCGGCATCATCCCGTACTCCGGCACGTTCCTTGTGTTCGCGGACTATAGCCGCGCGGCGATCCGGCTGGGCGCGCTGATGGGCGCGCAGGTGATCCATGTGATGACGCACGATTCCATCGGCGTCGGAGAGGACGGGCCGACGCATCAGCCGGTCGAGCATTTCGCGGCGCTCCGCGCCATTCCGAACCTCAACCTGCTGCGCCCCTGCGATCTGACCGAGACGATCGAGGCCTATGAAGTCGCGCTGGCCTCCCGGCGCCGGCCGAGCGTCTTTGCGCTGTCGCGCCAGAACCTGCCGCAGTTGCGCAAGACCTTCACGGCCAGAAACCTCTCGGCGCTCGGTGCCTACGAGATCAGCCCGGCGGCCGGCAAGGCGGAGGTTTCGATCTTCGCCTCCGGTTCGGAGGTGTCGATGGCGGTGGCCGCGCAGAAACTGCTGTCGGAAAAGGGTGTCCTGGCGCGGGTCGTGTCCGTGCCTTGCCTCGACCTCTTCCTCGATCAGCCGGAAGCCTACCGGCGCAAGGTGATCGGCCGGGCGAAGGTGAAGATCGCCGTCGAGGCCGGCATCCGGCAAGGATGGGATTCGATCATTGGCGGTGAGGGAATCTTCATCGGAATGAATGGTTTCGGCGCGTCCGGGCCGGCGGCAAAGGTTTATCAGCATTTCGGCATTACGGCCGCTGGCGTGGCGGATGCCGCGATNNCATCGGCCTTGGCGAAGACGGCCCAACGCACCAGCCGGTGGAGCAGGTGGCTTCGCTGCGCGCGATGCCGGACATGGTGGTGTTCCGCCCGGCCGACGGCGTGGAGACGGCGGAGTGCTGGGAACTGGCGCTGGCGCGTCAGGATGGACCGTCCACGATGGCGCTGACCCGGCAGAACCTGTCGCCGGCAAGAAAGACGCATACGGACGAAAACCTCTCGGCGAAGGGCGCATATGTGCTGTCACCGGCGAAGGGCAAGGAACGCGGCGTGCTGATCGCTACCGGCTCCGAAGTGGAGATAGCGTTGAAGGCGCAGGCGATGCTGGCGGAAGAAGGCATCGGCGTTCGGGTCGTATCGATGCCGTCGATGGAACTGTTCGGACAGCAGGACGCGGCCTACCGCGCC
>DNFL01000233.1:6845-7366 GCA_003486945.1 Hyphomonas sp.
CAGCAGGACGCGGCCTACCGCGCCGAGACGCTGGGCAAGGGCCTGCCGAAAGTGGCGGTCGAAGCCGGCGTGCGCTTTGGCTGGGACCGCTGGATCGGCGCCGAGGGCGGATTTGTAGGTATGGACAGCTTTGGCGCGAGCGCGCCGTATCAGAAGCTCTACCAGCATTTCGGCATCACCGCCGAGGGCGTGGTCGCGGCACTGAAGAAGCTCGTCTGAGTTAGTCGCCGATATAGTTCGCACGCGGACGGATCGGGGCGGCGCTGAGGCGCTGCTCGATGGCGTGCGCGATCCAGCCGGCCATTCGGCCTGACGCAAAGATCAGGAAAGCGGCGTCGTCCGGCAGGCTGAGCTCCACCGTAAGCGCGGCGAGCGCCATGTCGACATTGGCGGCTTCGCCCGAGGCAGCCTCGGCAGCGCGCAGGGCGCGGCGGAGACTGGCGGAAGGCTTCATCCATCGTAGCAAGGCCGCGGCGCGCGGGTCGCCATCCGGATAGAGTGCGTGGCCGACGGCGGGTATG
>DNFL01000371.1:0-2585 GCA_003486945.1 Hyphomonas sp.
CCGGCGGCTGGTTCACCGAGGAAAGCGCGGAGCTCTACGACACCCAGGTCGAGGCCCTCTTCTCCGGCACCGCCGACGCCATGCGCCGCGCCGCACTCGCCGAAATCGCCCGCGAACTCAAAGGCCGCGACCAACGCACCCAGCGCCTAATCGATGTCGCCTGCGGCAATGGCCGCTTCCTCGAAACCGTGCTCAGCGTCTGGCCGAAACTGAACGTCACCGGCCTCGACCTTTCGCCCACCTATACTGACGCTGCCCGCACGCGCCTCGCCTCGCGCCGCAATGCCACCATCCTGCAGGACGCCGCCGAAGCGATGCCGCTCGCCGATGCCACGCAGGATATCGCGGTCTCGATTTTCCTCTTCCACGAACTGCCCGCAGAGGTGCGCCCGCGCGTGCTTGCGGAGATATTCCGTGTACTGACGCCCGGCGGTCTGTTCATTCTCGCCGACAGCGTGCAGTTCGGCGACTACCCCTCACTCGACGGCCTGCTCGAATATTTCCCGCACGGATTCCACGAGCCCTACTACCACGACTATCTCGCCTGGAACACGCAGGAAGCTCTGGAATCTCACGGGTTCGTGAAGGAAGGCGAAACCCTCGCTTTCCTCACAAAAGTCACAATCTGGCGCCGTCCGTGCCGTGTTGGCACAGGCTGTGAAATTCAAGATTAAATCGCTTTCATAATCTGTGGCCGAACGGTCACACCGCGCGCGCAATCCCGGATTATTACTGCATCGCAAGCTGGCGAGGGCGTATTCAGTCGCTACCTCAGGCGGCGCGCAGTTGCGCAGAGTACGGAGAAAAACAATGAAACTTGCACTCGCTTCCATCCTCGCCATCGCTGCTGTCGCTCCGGTCGCCGTTGCCCAGGGCAACGTCGAACTGAGCGGCGCATATTCGCATGTCGACGGCGATGCCGGCGACCTCGGCGCGATCACCGCCCGCGGCACCTACTTCTTCAACCGCTATCTCGGCGCTGAAGCAGAAGCCTCGTTCGGCATCGACGACACGAATGTCGGCCCGGCCACTGTCGAGCTCGACAATTCGTTCGGCGGCTTCGGCGTCCTGCGGGCTCCGGTTGCTGACCGTTTCGAACTCTTCGGCCGCGTCGGCTACGCCACCACCTCGTTCAGCGCGAGCGCCCCGGGTCTCGGCAGCGCCTCGGCTGACGTGGACGGCCTCGCCTACGGTGTCGGCGGCAAATTCTTCATCACCGACAGCTTCGGCATCCGTGCCGACGCGACGCGTTTTGAAGGCGACGACGCCGAAGCCGACGTCTTCTCGATCGGCGGCGTGTTCCGCTTCTAATCAAGTCCGGATACGGATCAAGTCAGGAAACCCCGGTGCAGAATGCACCGGGGTTTTTTGTTCAGAACTTCGGGAAGTTGCCCGTCGCCGCCCAAGGCAGGCCGATGGCGAGGACGACCGAGACAGCCAGTCCGATTCCAGCGCGCACCACATCGGTTGCCACATCGAATGCCGCCGCCCGCCGCGAGCGCAGGCCGGACATGTAGGAAATCGCAATCTCGCGTCCTGCCAGCAATCCGAGGAACACCCAGGTTGTCGACATCGGCACATCATTGATCTCTTTGAACAGAACAAGGATCAGCCCGTAGATGAAGTCCACAAGGGTCGCGGCGCGGATATCGGTGATGTTGGTCTTGGAATTTACGATCTTCTGGATCTCGCCGCCGCGGGTCGCAAAGATCCAGGCATGAAGGATCAGCATCACCAGCGTCGCAAACACCAGCAGCCAAGGATCGAAATGCACCTGCGTACCCGCCCCGTTCTGCACGGTCTGGCGCGGCAGGAACACAAATATGTTGGCAAGATCCTGGATCAGCCACTGCGACCATAGAAACGCGGTCGACAGCCATTGCAGCACAATCCAGAAGATCGGGATCGGCTGGTGCAGCGTCGAATGAATCCACCGCTCCCAGCTGTTCGCCACGGCCAGATAAACCAGTCCGCCCGCAAACAAAGCCACGATATAACCGACGCCGGACTTGATCAGCATTTCGATCAGCACGCCCTGAGTCGCCGCTCCGCCGGTCAGGGTAAAGATCGTCAGCACAAGGAAGGTCGTCGACACCGGAATGCCGAACCTCGTCAGGATCAGCAGCACAGCCGGGGGCAAGGCGTGCCACCATTGTATGCCCGCTTCGGGATAGGGAATGCGGTTCAGCCGCCCATACGCAATGTCGGAATTCAGCGCGAAATAGCCATACAGCATCACCGCCACGATGATCGAACACGCATACAGCCACAGCACCCACCAGGGCCGCTGGCCATTCGAGGAAAGGAAGGTGCCGAGCGTCTGGATCGCGTCATTGGCAACGATCGAATAGGACGCGATCAGAAACCCGATCAGTGCAAACAATTCCAGCCCGCCCAACATCATGGCCGGTCACTCCCCACGCAATGAACCCATGCGCCTTGCCTAGCAGAGGCCCCCATCCCAGGCGATGGAAGTTACGTGAATGTTTTGCGTTATCGCCCGGTCTGTCCCCGGTGGCGCAGCATCGCGTCGGCCAGCACGCAGGCCATCATCGCCTCGGCCACCGGCACGGCGCGGATGCCGA
>DNFL01000371.1:2799-3106 GCA_003486945.1 Hyphomonas sp.
CGGCACGGCGCGGATGCCGACGCACGGATCATGCCGTCCGATGGTGCGCACATCCACCTCCGCGCCGTCGCGGGTCACAGACTTCACCTCATTGAGGATGGAAGAAGTTGGCTTCACGGCGATGCGAACAACCACATCCTGCCCGGTCGAAATGCCGCCGGCCACGCCGCCATTATTGTTCTTCAGGAAAGTCGGCCCGGCATTGCCGGCGCGCATTTCGTCGGCATTCTCCTCGCCGCTCATCGCGGCGGAGGCAAAGCCCGCGCCGATCTCGACGCCTTTCACCGCATTGATGCTCATCATCGCG
>DNFL01000371.1:3347-3614 GCA_003486945.1 Hyphomonas sp.
CCGCATTGATGCTCATCATCGCGCCGGCGAGTTCTGCGTCGAGCTTGCCATACACCGGCGCGCCCCAGCCGGCCGGCACGCCGCTCGCATGCACTTCCACGATCGCGCCCGCAGACGAGCCCGCCTTGCGCGTCGCATCCAGAAACGTCTCCCACTCCGCCGCCATCTTTGCGTCCGGGCACCAGAAGGGATTGTTCTGCGTCTCGTCCCAGTTCCAGTTTTCCGGATCGATCATGTGCGGGCCGATCTGCACCACCGCGCCGCGGA
>DNFL01000009.1:0-177 GCA_003486945.1 Hyphomonas sp.
CATGCCGAGGATGGTGTCGCCGGGCTTGAGAACGGCCTGGAAGACGCCCTGATTCGCTTGGCTGCCGGAGTTCGGCTGGACGTTGGCGAAGCCGCAGTTGAAGAGTTTCTTTGCCCGCTCGATGGCGAGTTCTTCGGCAATATCCACAAACTCGCAGCCGCCATAATAGCGCTTGCC
>DNFL01000009.1:402-2507 GCA_003486945.1 Hyphomonas sp.
CCGCCGTAGTAGCGCTTGCCGGGATAGCCTTCGGCGTACTTGTTGGTGAGGATGGAGCCCTGCGCTTCCAATACTGCACGGGAAACAATGTTCTCCGACGCGATCAGCTCGATCTGGTGCTGCTGGCGGGTCGTTTCCATCCCAATAGCCGCGGCCAGTTCCGGGTCGCGCTCGGCAAGCGTAGCCGAGAAGAAGTTGTCATTGAGCGACTGGGAGGGATGCGCGGCGTCGGCCATGGGGGATCCTCTGGGAGCTGAGTCAGGGGCTGTTTACGCGCCCCGGCCCGCCGGAGCAACAGGCGCTGCTACAGGATGCGCATTGCCTCTATAATTGGCATTGTTTGAATAAATTCACGGACTTGCCGCTTAGATACTTGCCGAAACTCTGGTATTACAATTAAACGAATGCCTTCACTGAGTTCTGGTTCTTTGAATACAGGTTCAGTCAGGGGTGGGACAATGAAAGAACTTGAGGAATCCGAGCTGCTCGAGATGACCGTTGAAATCGTGTCATCTTACGTAGCGAATAATGCACTTCAGGCCGGCGCATTGCCGGACCTGATTAAGACCGTGCATTCAACCATCGTGGGACTGAGCCGGGACGCATCAGCTCCACAGGAGAAGCTTGAGCCGGCCGTTGCGGTCAACAAATCCGTTACGGCTGAATACATCGTCTGCCTGGAAGACGGGCGGAAGCTAAAGATGCTGAAGCGCTATCTGCGCACGCGGTATGACATGACGCCGGAAGAATACCGGGCGAAATGGAACCTGCCGGCAGACTATCCGATGGTTGCTCCGAACTATGCCAAGCTGCGCTCGCGCCATGCGAAGCAGATCGGCCTCGGAAAAAAGAAATAACGGAAGCGCCCGAAGGCCGTGCGAAACGGCCGGGTCGCGGCAAGGCCGCTTCCGATCCGCCAGAGAAGAAGGGCCGCAAGCGGCCGACTTAGTGCCTCATTGCCAGGGCGCGCGCTTGCTTTGCAAGCGCTTCCCCATCCTGGTCCTCCTCACAAGGGGGAGGGAAACTGTCGCATTGCCTAGCAAAATCCGCACACAACGAAACGAAAGCTGCCCCCTCCCCCATGTGGGGAGGAATGGGGTGGGGGCCTTCAGGAATTAAGCGTCAGGCGGCCTTGTCGAGGCCGAGCTGTTTCCAGACGGCGAGGATGGCGGCGACGAGTTCGTCCATCATCACTTCGTTGTGCACCGGGCTCGGCGTGAAGCGGAGGCGTTCGGTGCCGCGGGGCACGGTCGGGTAGTTGATCGGCTGGACGTAGATGCCGAAGTCAAACAGCAGCGTGTCGGATAGGGCCTTACAGCGTTCCGGGTCGCCGACGAGCAGTGGCACGATGTGCGAGGGCGATTCCATCACCGGCAGGCCGGCGTCGAGGAATTTCTGTTTCAGCTGCGCGGCTTTCAGCTGGTGCACGGCGCGCAGGCGGCGGCCTTCATCGGTGCGCAGCTTGCGGATGCTGGTCAGCGCGCCGGCGGCCATGACCGGGCATGTCGAAGTGCTGAAGATGAAGCCGGAAGCCATCGAGCGGATCGCGTCAACGACGGTGGCGTGGCTCGCGATGTAGCCGCCCATGACGCCGAAGCCCTTGGCGAGCGTGCCTTCGATGATGTCGATCCGGTCTGCGAGGCCGAGCATCTGCGCAACGCCCGCGCCTTCGTCGCCGTAGAGGCCGACGGCGTGGACTTCATCGAGATAGGTCAGCGCGTCGAACTCGTCCGCGAGATCGCAGATTTCCTGCATGCGGCCGAAATCGCCGTCCATCGAGTACACGCTTTCGAAGGCGATGAGCTTCGGGCGGTCCGGATCGTCATTCTCGAGCAGCGAGCGCAGGTGGTCGACATCGTTGTGGCGGAAGACGCGGTAGTCTGCGCCGGAGCGGCGGATGCCTTCGATCATCGAGGCATGGTTCAGCGCGTCGGAATAGATGATCAGGTTTTTCATGATCTTGCCGAGCGTCGACAGGGTCGCGTCGTTCGATACATAGCCGGAGGTGAACAACAGCGAGGCCTGCTTGCCGTGCAGGTCGGCGAGTTCGCGCTCGAGATCAACGTGGAAACGGGTGGTGCCGGAAATGTTGCGGGTGCCGCCCG
>DNFL01000009.1:2863-5411 GCA_003486945.1 Hyphomonas sp.
CCCATGCCGAGATAGTCGTTCGAGCACCAGATGGTGACTTCGCGCTCACCGTCCTCAAACCGGGCGGTGGCCTTGGGGAAACGGCCTTTGTGACGGTGCAGGTCCACGAACACCCGGTAACGGCCTTCGCCGTGGATGGTGTTGAGGGCATCTTCGAACGCTTTGATATGCTTCATGACCTAACGCAGACCTTCAGGAGACGGGCGCCATCCGATGTGGAACGCCGGGCCCGATTTCTCTATGCCCGGCGGTAATTATGACCGATCCGGTAAACTACCTATGCGGCATAACCGGGCAGGTCCCGGTCCAGCTTGCGCAGCAAGGCCGGCCAGACCAGCATTTCCGTCAGTTTTGACATTCCGGAGCTGTGCTGGGTCATGCCGCCCTGCCCGGCGACCTTGTCCTGCAGCGCTTCGTCGCACTCCAGAACACCGTCGCGGCCGGCGGAAAGGGCCATTATCTGCATCTTGCAGGCGCGCTCCAGGAAGAACATGCGCGAGAAGGTCATCGCTGCAGTTTCGCCGCAGGTGAGGGTGCCGTGGTTGCGCAGCAGCATGGAGTGCTTGTTCGGGCCGAGGTCGCGCACCAGGCGCTCGCGCTCGTCGAGGTCGAGGGCGACGCCTTCATAGTCGTGATAGGCGACATCTTCGCGCACGATCATGGCCGTCTGGCTGATCGGCAAAAGGCCTTCCTTCTGCGAGGAAACGGCGACGCCCTGATCAGTGTGCAAGTGCATGACGACATGCGCGTCTTCGCGGGCGGCGTGGATGGCGGAATGAATGGTAAACCCGGCCGGGTTGATCATCGCGTCGGTCTCCTGAACGATGTTGCCGTCAAGGTCGACCTTCACCAGCGAGGAGGCGGTGATCTCCTCGAAGAACCAGCCATAGGGGTTGATCAGGAAGTGATGTTCCGGGCCCGGCACGCGGTGGGAGATGTGGGTGAAGATCATATCGTCCCAGCCATAGAGGGCTGTCAGGCGGTAGAGGGCGGCGAGATCGACCCGCGCTTTCCACTCCGCCTCGCTCACGGACTTACGGATATCGATCTGGGCTGCGCCGTCGGCCATCTGCATTTCTCCCTGTTCTGATGGGCTATCCATACTCGATCCGGCGTTCCGGCGCCAGATGAAGGTGACGCGCGTGTCACCTTGGGACGCGGGGGAAAGCCGGGCCGCCTTGACGGCCCCCCCAAAGCATTCCCACATGGCCCGGCATGGCTGATGTGAAACTCGCTTTTTTCGCCTCCAAACGTCCCGAAGCGCAGCAGGCCCTGCCCCTGCTCGCGGCGCGGTATGGCAATGTGCCGGAGGAGGAGGCGGATGTCGTGGTCGCCCTCGGCGGCGACGGGGCGATTCTCGACACGCTGCGGCGCCGGTTTACCGACAACAAGCCGGTTTACGGCATGAACCTCGGCACCATCGGTTTCCTGATGAACGAGTACCGGGCCGAGGGGCTGATTGAGCGGATTGATGCGGCGGAGCGCGCAACGCTGGTGCCGCTGCGGATGTTTGCGGTCGATATCCACGGCGCCGAGCACCGGGCGCATGCCATCAACGAGGTCTCGCTGCTGCGCCAGATGGCGCAATCAGCGCGGCTCCGGATCGTCGTGGACGGGCGTACCCGGCTGGACGAACTCTCCTGTGACGGGATCATGGTGGCGACACCGGCGGGATCGACTGCCTACAACCTGTCCGCACACGGCCCGATTCTTCCGATCGGGGCAAACCTGTTGGCGCTGACGCCGGTTTCGGCGTTCCGGCCCCGGCGCTGGCGCGGGGCGCTGCTGCGCCATGATGCGCGGGTGGATATCGAAGTGCTGGCGCCCGACCGACGGCCGGTTTCAGCCTCGGCTGACAATCAGGAAGTGCGCGATATCGTGCGGGTTTCAGTCGAGGCCGACCCGGCGCGGCGTCTGACGCTGCTGTTCGATCCCGGCCATGCCCTCGACGAGCGCATCCTGACCGAACAGTTTGCTTTCTAAGGGAATAAACGCTCCGTCAGCAGAGTGTTAATTCTTGGCCATTAACTTTGAGGCTCAGACTCAAGAGGCCTCACGAATGCTTGGTAGACTGTTCTCGTCCGCGACCGGATCCATCGGCAAAAGCCGCCGTCAGGCCCAGCCCCTGCCCCCACCGGACATTTCGCGCGTGCTGAAGCCGCAGCGCACAGAAGCTGCGACCGTGGCCGCACTCTCGCATGCTGAAACGCTGGGCGAAGAAGCCGAGCGCGCGCTGGACGGCCTTGCCGAGCAGTTCGAAACCTGGATGCGGCGCGACCTTGATGCGCTGCGTTATGCCTGGGCGGATGCGCAGTTGCCGGAGTCGACGGCTGAAGACTATCGCCGGCTTTATACCTGCGCGCACAACATTACCGGAGCGGCGCCGTCCTATGGCTATCCGGCGGTATCGCGCCTGTCGAAATCGCTGTGCCAGCTTCTGTCGCATACGAAGCCGGGCGAGAATGCGCCGCTGATCAACCTGCACGTCGAAGCGTGCCGCGCCGCAATTGCCGCGGGTCCGGTGGGCGATGCCAGCCATTCGGTGGCG
>DNFL01000009.1:5632-5918 GCA_003486945.1 Hyphomonas sp.
GGCGATGCCAGCCATTCGGTGGCGGATGCCGTGTGCGACGCACTGGAACGCCGGGTTGCAGCGAAACTGGCGGGCTGATCAGACCTTCACGTTTGAAAGCAGTTCCACGGTCTGTCCGTAACCGGCTTCTTCCGGGATGAACAGGCACGGGGCGCCATCTTCGGTCTTGCCGGGTTTCGGCAGTACACTGACGACTGGCTCGGCGCCGAAAATTGCCACGGCGGATTCCACAGATGCGGCGCGGGCGAGCTTCACGAGGTTCATCCGTGTCGGGAAGATGATGGTG
>DNFL01000009.1:6167-6527 GCA_003486945.1 Hyphomonas sp.
ATCCGTGTCGGGAAGATGATGGTGGCCTGGCCTTCCTTCTCCTGACGCAGCGCTTCGGCGGCGGAGAGCCAGACCGCATCAGTCGTCTCGCGGCCATCATGCGCTGCGATCTGACGTTCCGGGGCCGGGGCGAGATAGAAGTGCGTGTCGAACCGTTTCGGCATCATCACCGGCGTGATCCAGTGGCCAAAATGCACAAGGCTATCGAGCGCGAGCACGAGGTCGTGTTCCTTGATCAGTTCAAGGAAGGACGCCTCGCCCCTGTCGACCGCGCTGCGGAACGGCGAGAGGCGATCGGCGATGTCGGCATCGACCAGCGGCGCATCCGGGCCGCGCGCGCCGCGGCGGCGGGCGATGACG
>DNFL01000254.1:0-1224 GCA_003486945.1 Hyphomonas sp.
GCCCCAGTCAGCTCGCGCAGGCGCAGCAGCGCCACCGGCCCGCCAAAATCCAGCGTCCGGTTGGCCACCACGGTCGCGACAATCTCGCGCTTCAGCCGGTGGCCCTTCATCGCCTTGTCGAACCCGTCGATCGGCGAGGGGAAATATCCCTTCAGCACCGTCTCGAACCACGGATCATCCGGAAGGTCCGATGCAATCAGGTCGTCGAACAGCACGATCTTCGACCAGGCCAGCAATACCGCCAGCTCCGGCCGCGTCAGCGGCTGGCCCTGCTCGTGCCGCTTCTGCATTTCAGCCGTAGACGGAAGACCCTCCAGCGCCCGGTTCAGCACGCCGCGCTCTTCCAGGTAGACCATCAGGCGCTCCAGCGCGTCATGGTCTTCCATTGCAGTCGTGCTCGCCAGTGTCAGGGCGTTAGTCTGGTCATAATTGTGCGCCAGCACCAGACGGGCGACAGCGTCCGTCATCTCCGCCAGCATGGCGTTCCGGTCGCCTTCCTTCAGGTCGCCCAACCGGATTGCCTCGGCGGCGAGGATCTTGATGTTCACTTCGTGGTCTGACGAATCCACACCGGCCGAATTGTCGATGGCATCTGTATTCAGCCGCCCGCCCGCTAGCGCGAATTCAATCCGACCCGCCTGCGTCATGCCAAGGTTTGCACCCTCGCCGATCACCTTCGCCTTCAGGTCGCGGCCATTCACCCGGATCGCGTCATTCGCCCGGTCGCCGACTTCATTGTTCGCCTCCGAAGCGGCCTTCACATAAGTGCCAATCCCGCCGAACCACAGAAGGTCGCACTCGGTCTTCAGCAGCGCATTCAGCAGCTCGTCCGGCGTCACCGCATCCTTCGAGAGGCCCGTCATTGCCTTCACTTCCGGCGACAGCGGAATCGATTTCGCCGAGCGCGCAAAGATGCCGCCGCCCTTCGAGATCAGCTTGGTGTCATAGTCCGCCCAGGTCGAACGCGGCAGGTCGAAGATGCGCTGGCGCTCGGCAAGGTTCTTCTTCGCATCACCCGGGTTCGGGTCGAGGAAGATGTGCATGTGGTTGAACGCTGCAATCATCCGGATCTCCGGCGACAGCAGCATGCCATTGCCGAACACGTCACCCGACATGTCGCCAACACCGATCACTGTGAACGGCTCTTTCTGGATATCCTTGCCGATCTCGCGGAAGTGGCGTTTCACCGCCTCCCATCCGCCGCGCGCCGTGATGCCCATCTTC
>DNFL01000254.1:1428-5942 GCA_003486945.1 Hyphomonas sp.
GTGATGCCCATCTTCTTGTGGTCATACCCGGCCGATCCGCCGGACGCGAAGGCATCGCCGAGCCAGTGGCCTTTCTCCAGGCTGATCGCATTCGCCGTGTCGGAGAAGGTCGCGGTGCCCTTGTCGGCGGCGACGACCAGATAGGGGTCTTCCCCGTCCCAGATCACCGTATTCGCCGGATGTACCACCTTGCCCTTCACGAGATTGTCCGTGAGGCCCAGCAGCGCCGTGATGAACTGCTTGTATGCATCGCGCCCGGTTTCAAACCAGGTGGGATCAGACCGTTCCGGCAATTGTTTCGGATAGAATCCGCCCTTCGAGCCGACCGGCACGATCACCGCATTCTTCACCTGCTGCGCCTTTACGAGGCCCAGCACTTCGGTGCGGTAATCCGACGGCCGGTCCGACCACCGCAGGCCGCCCCGCGCCACCGGCCCGAAGCGCAGGTGCACGCCCTCCACTTTCGGGCTCGACATGAAGATTTCGCGGAACGGCTTCGGCTCCGGCAATTCCGCCAGCTCCCGGCTCGCAACCTTGAAACTGATCCATGCCCGCGTCTCGCCGTTCTCGTCGGTCTGGTAGAAGTTCGTGCGTTGCACTGCGCCGACCAGCGTGAACAACCGGCGCAGCACCAGGTCATCCGTCAGGCTGGCAACATCCTTCATCACGTCTTCGAACTGCGCCTCCAGCGCCGCGCCTGCCTTTTTGCGCGCCTCCAGCGTTTTGTGCGCCTGCGGATCAAACCGCGCGGCGAAATAGTCGAGAATCAGGCGCGTTGCGGCCGGATAGCGCGCCAGCGCCGCCTCCTGCACGTCCTGCGGCTGGTCCATGCCGCTCTGCCGGCGATAGGCCGCCAGCGCGCGGATCAGCGCCGCCTCGCGCCAGTTCGTTCCGGCAACCAGAACCAGCTTGTTGAACCCGTCATTCTCCGCCTTGCCGCCCCACACTGCAACGAAGGCCTCTTCCAGCGCGCGGGCAATCTGGTCGAGGTCCAGCGCCGAACCGTCTGCCGTGCGCATGTAGAGCGAGTGGACCCAATAGGTGTCCGGCGCGTCCGCCACCGGCTTCACCGGCGGTCGCACGGGATAGCCCGTCTCGAAATTTACGAAGAAGCCGAGATTCTCGAACACCGGCACGCAGCGCGACAGCGCAATCGCGCCATCCCGCGCATAGATCTTTACACGGATGTTCTCCGCCTTGTCCGCATGCAGGCGATAGGCGCGCGCCACCACAGGCCGTCCGGCCGATAGCGGCGCCATGCTGGCCACGTCGACCATCGCTTCTTCCGGCGAGAAGGCTTCGCGGTACGCCGCATTGAAGGCGCCGACGAAAGCGCGTGCCCCTTCCCGGTCGGCGCCGGAAAGCTTCGACTCCATCAGCAGCTCTCGGAACCCCTGGTCCCAGGTGCGGGCGAGCCCGGCAATCCGCGCCTCGATCTCTGCCGCATCCGGTTCCGGATGTCCCGGCACAAGGCCGATCTCGAAATGCACGCGCGCCATCGGGCCTGCATCAAAGTAAGGCTGGAACGAACGCAGCTCGCCTTCATAAGCGTCCGTCAGCAGCGCCGCGATCCGCTGGCGCAGCGTTGTGTCATACGATTCGCGCGGCACGAACACGAGCGCGGTGACAAACCGGTCAAACTCATCCCGGCGCAGGAACACTTTCGTCCGTGGACGGCCGATCAGGTGCAGCGCGCCTGTTAGCATCGGCCCGAGAATCGTGGAGCGCGTCTGGAACAGTTCGTCGCGCGGCCAGGTCTCGATCAGATTGGCCAGCGCCTTTTCCGAATGCCCGCCCGGCGCCGCGCCGGAAGCCGCCATGATCTTCTGCACCCGGCGGCGCACGAACGGAATAGTCCGCGCGGTCTCGTCATAGGCCTCCGCCGTGAAAAGGCCGAGGAAGCGCACCTCGCCGTTCACCCGCCCCTGCGCATCATATTTCTTCACGCCGATATAGTCGCACGGCACACGGCGATGCACCCGCGCCGGCAAGGTGGATTTCGCAATGATAAGCGGCGCCGGATGCGACAGGAATTCGCCGATCTGCTGGTTGATCACCAGAGGCTCGGAATCGCGCGACAGCACATTGAGATTGTCATCACGCAGGATGCCGAGGTTTGATCCCTCCACCGTCACCGGCTCCACCGGCAGAACGCGGCCATCACTGTCCGTCTCGAAATCATATTCGCGGCTGCCGAGGAACACATAATGCTCCTTCTGCAGCCATTCGAGAAAGGCCACCGCTTCGTCCCGCTCAGCCGAGTGAATATGCGTCAGGCCTGACAGGCGCTTCATCTCGGCGCGCATCCGCGCCTTCATCGCCGCATGGTCAGATACCGCCCGGCCGACATCGGCCAGCGTATGGCGCACACCCTCCTCCAGGATATTTGCTTCTTCCGACGTGATCCGCGACGTATGGATCTGGATCACCGAAATGCGCCGCCCGTCCGCCAGCGTCACCACCGGGTGGAACAGTGTTTTGACTTCATGGCCCTGCGCCGCGCACTCGTTCAGCAGCGAGTCGACGAGGAAGGGCATGTCCGGTCCGGCTACTTCCAGCAGGCTGCGCCCCAGCGCGCCCTTCGCACCGTCCGCATGCGGAGTAATCCGCACTTCCTGCTGCCCGGCCGGCACAGTCTCGGCCCAGTCCCACAAGCGCTTGGCCAGCGCGCGGATATCGGCATCGGTCAGGCCGGTCAGATCTTCGCCGGTTGCTTCCTGTAAAATCTGTTCAAGCACCTGGCCTTCGGGACCGGTGACGGTGGCGGATCGGGTCATGGAAGAGACTCACCTAAGGGAAATCGTTTCCACCGGGTCTACTCCCGGCTCCTGAACGCTTCAACAATCTTGGTGGCGAATGTGGTGAAGGATTGGGCAGCGGCTGGAAAGGGATGCCTGCCCTTCGCGTCAACGGAAGCTGGATTCAGAAACGAGACCCCGAAATGACCAGCCCTGAAAAGACCGGCCCCGGAATGAAGCGGGCCCGCCAGACGGGGACATGTCCAGCGGGCCCTTCAGAAACTTCCGCAGGCTGGGTGGGGGGACGCACGCGGAAGTCTGATCTGTAATGTAGGGTGACAGTTCTCCAATTGAACCCGGATGCTGTCAGCAAAAAAGTTAACATTTTTCCATCGTCGTGTAGCTTACACGTCCGTGGCCGTCGAGCGAAGTACATCAAATGGCCCGGCTTATCCAGCCCCCGTTTGCGTTTCCGCGCCCTCCGGGCGCTTCGATTTCCCTCTTGGGTTGCCGTCCGCCGAAAGGAGTATCGCAATCCAGCGGGTCTGGTCCGACTGCGCCAGCAGTATCATCATCAGCACCGTCAGCGGCGCCGACAGGAACATGCCCGGAATCCCCCAGATGACGCCCCAGATTGCGAGCGCAAGCAGCACGACGAGTGCCGAAAGGTTCAGCGAATCGCCCATCATCCGCGGCTGCACGAAATTGCCGATCGAAAACTGCCAGAAGCTGACGATCACAAAGACGAGAGCCGCATAGATGTAGGAGCTGTCCGGCGCGAGACCGGGCACCCATCCCGGAACCACCGGCTGCACCAGCGCGAACAGCGGCGGCACCAGTGCGGCCACAATCGAACCCACGGTCGGAATATAGTTCAGTACGAAGATCAGCGCCGACAGGAACAGCGCGTTCTGTACGCCAAGCGCCAGCAGCGAGAGATAGCTGAGCAGCGTGATCAGCGCCGAGATCACCGTTTGCACCCAAAGATACCGCTCGATGCTGAGGCGCGCTTCATCGCCGATACGCCGCACCTGCGCGCGCCGCTCCCGTTCCGGAAAGATCGCATCGAGCTTCAGCGTCCAGCCGTGATGTGCGGCGAACAGGAATGCCACATAGATGAGGATCAGGACCAGGTCGCCGGACAGGCCGCTGACCGCATTGGCAAGCGTCGCGAAGAATTTCTGGCCGGTCTCGTTCAGCAACAGCTGCGTCAGCGACGGCGCATTGCCGAGGCCGACAGACCGGTAGGCATCAGCAATCAGCGTGTTTATCTTCGCCTCATAATCCTCCGCATGCCGGCCAAACTCGGCAAAGCCATTGGCCATAAGCGCGATGAAACCCACGAAGCCCGCAGTCACGATCAGGACAGCCATCAGCCGCGCCGCCCGCATCCCGAAGCGCGGCACATTTGCCTTCTGCCCCGCCGCCTCGATCATCGTCGCGAAGCCTTCGATGATCAGGTAAAGAAACACCGCCATGGCAAAGGTCGCGAGAATGTCGCGCCCCAGATACAGGAATGCGACGATCACCCCGGTGGCGATGATCCAGGTGCCGATCTTGGCAGAACGATCCATTTTCGGGCGTCTCCGGGCTGACCGGCGCAAACTGGAAGGGCCCGCTCGGCCCGTCAAGCGCAGTCCGCCAGTGACTTTGACGGCGGCTTTGGCTTGCCGAATCCCGCCAAATCACTAGCCTGCAGCCGGATTTCAGAATGAAGGGCCGGACATGGCGGAAACGATTTTTCTCGGCGGGGCAGATGCAAAAGGCACCGGCCAC
>DNFL01000221.1:0-3437 GCA_003486945.1 Hyphomonas sp.
AGTACGACTTCGCGCTGCATGAGAAGAATCGCACCGCCATGCTGGAGGCATTGAAGGAAATTCATCCGAGGATCGCCGAGGGTGTCGAAGAGAAGATGAAGTTGGCGGTCGGCGACGCTGAAAAAGCCAAGGCGCTATTTTGCGGCATGTTTGAGCGAGAGCAAAACAACGTGCAGAAGGGCCGTTTCGCCCAGGCCCTTGCGGCTAAGATCAATGAAGACCATCTCGATATCGTCGTGCCAGAATATATCGATTTGGCAATCAAGCACGCCTGTTCCTGATGACCGGTCTGTCCTGTGCACAGCAGAAGATCGTCGAGCTGCCGCTCGAAGCGGTCTGCGTAACGGCGTGCGCCGGGAGCGGTAAGACAAGGACCGCCGTTCATCGCCTTTGGGAGATACGCAAGAAGCTCGAAGATCGGCACGGCATTGTCGCGCTCCTTTCCTTCTCCAATGTTGCGGTCGATACCTTCCGAAAAGACTATTACGCGCTGTTGGAAATCAGAGGTGGCCCACATGCCTCTGGTGTCGAGATCAGTACAGTTGATGCCTTCATCACCGCCAATATTCTCCGGCCGCATGCGCATCGGACGATGGGTGCATCGCGCACGGCGTATCTGGTGCACGGGCGCGAGCCGTTTCTCGGTAACTACAAAGTTTTCGACGGGACTCAGAACCACAGTATCGCAGAGCTCACCGCGCGTTTTGACGGTAGTTCCTTTGTCTACAGTGCGATCTATGGCCACAGCAGCCGCCCCATCGATAAGGCGATCGCAGAAAAGGCCATCGCGAAATTCGGAAAAACGGGGGCCTTCACGCATTCACTAGGTCGCTATTGGGCAATCCAGACATTGGGCAACCAAACTTTTGTCCTGCGCGCGCTCGCCCGTCGCTATCCACACATCATTGTCGACGAAGCGCAGGATATCGGTTCCGAGCACGAGATTGTTCTTGAAGCGCTTCGAGAAGCCGGTGTGCAGCTTTCGCTCATCGGCGACGTCAATCAGGGCATCTTTGAATTTGCGGGCGCTGATGGAAAGTACCTAAGCAGCTTTGGCGGTAGTGCCGGGGTTGTCAGCCGAGAGCTGACCGAGAATTACCGGTCGGTGCCGGACATCGTCACTGTGGCAAACAATTTGACTGGCCGGTCTGATACCGCGATCCGAAAAAAGCCCGACCAACTCTCAGGCGCGTTCATCGTTCCCTATAAGAAAGATGCACAGGAAGCTCTACTCGCAACTTTTCGCAGCCTTCTGGATCGGGCCAATGTCATGGCCGATTGCGCGGCAATTGTCTGCCGTGGAACCGATACAGTCGACGAATGGCGCGGTGCCGCTGAAACGCAAGGCCAGGGAACGTTGCGCTTTTTCGCCGAAGCGTGCATCGCGCGCGATGGGTATTGCAATCTGCCCGAAGCTTTTGAACAGGTGTGCCGTGGCATCGTTGCACTTCTGGTGCCCGATCACAGCAACTTGCTCAGCTTGATGTCGCTGAATAGAGCGTCATCCGACGTGCGCCGGGCGAAGCATCTGATTTGGGCATTTATGCGCGATCCAGCAACAGGATTGCCGAGCGGCATGCTTCCGGCGGCAAAGGAATGGCACGCAGCTTTGTTGAAGAACGTAAAGAATCTACTTCAGAAGCTTCATTCCGAGTGCGGACTAAAGTCAATCGAGACCGTCGGCAACAAGATGGCGAGGACAAAACTTACGGACAGCCCGCTTATCCAGGCCGCCGCAGGTCAAGCCGGTGCGCCGATGAAATACCGCGTCTCTACGGTGCATCGTGTAAAGGGCGAAAGCATCGATGCCGTCATGTATGTGGCGACGAAGGCGAACGTCCGCGACATGTTGAACGGAACGAGAAGTGAAGATGGTCGCATTGGCTATGTGGCATTGACGCGCGCGCGTGATCTTTTTGTCCTGGCTGTACCGGAATGTGACTTATCTGGATTTGAAGAAAAGCTTTATGCCAAGGGCTTCAAGAAGGCGCCGAGCTAGGATCCGGAAGTTCGGAAGATCTCAGGTCGCACGGCGCCTATGGGTCCAAGCTTAATCTCACGGCGTTCGGTTGAGTTCCGCAGTTCAAATCAGCAGGCTTCGAAGACCCAAGTGCCCAAAAAAGGGCACTCGGGTCTATTTAAGATATTGTTTTGTAACGAAAAGTCATTCCGGCATGAGCTGTTATCGTCTTCAGTAAGAGGGGTGACCTTCGTCACCCCCTATGGAGATGCAGGCCATGAGCAGCGAAAACCGGGGTGGGGGAAATGTTCCGAAGATCAATGAGGCAGTCGCGCTGAAGCGCTATCTCCTCGACGCGCAGGCGATCGTGCGGCCGCTCATGCGGGTGTACACGGAGGACAACGCGCCGAATACGAAGAGTTGGCACAGCTACAACAGCACCGCTGTCAACCTATGGAGTAGTGGCGAGGCGTTCTTCGACCGGGTCGGATCCAAGAGCTATTACAGCAAGGTCTGCGCAGGCATTCGCGCGGCCGGCCCTTTTCTGGTCGACGGATTTGCACGACAGTACATTCAAGACATCGACCGGGGCGTTCCTGTCTCTCCGGTCGTCATCGAACGGTTTTCGACGTTCCTGAAGTACGTCGTTCGTCTCTGCGAAGGTGGCGACGCTTACGGAGAGAACAGAACTTTCCTGACCGACAATGAGCTCATGGAGCGCATCTCGAAGGTCAAGATGCTTTCGAAGATGCCGGTCGGCTGGGCGGGCATGCTCTTCGCCCATGCGATACGGACGAAGGGCGACGACCGTCCGCTGATCAACAGCATCGCTCTCGCGATGAACACCGGTGCTCGGCCCGCCGAGGTCGCGGTCGGCATGAAGCTCTCGTTGTGTGACGACGGGCTGCGCCTCGACATCGACAACGAGATCAAGGAGCGACGCGAGGGGGACAGGGGGCTCGGGCCGCGATGGATCGAAATGCCGATCAATACGCTGTCGCGGCAATATCTTCGGGGCGTGCTAAATCTCAACAAGGAGATCATGTTGCAGGGTATGCACGAGAAGGCTTTCTGCGACGCGACGATCGATCTCGGGCGGGAGCTCTTCCCCACGCTCAAAGAAACTGTCTCGCCTTACTGCATTCGCCATCAAGTTGCGACCGACCTGAAGGTCGCCGGCTGGAGTTGGGGGGCGATCGCGACGGCGCTTGGCCAGAAGACCGACGAGTGCACGTCCGTCTATGGTCGGGCGCGGGGAAAGTCCGACGGTTCGCTCGTTCCGGCCAGGGTTGGCGCCGACAACAAGCCGCTCGAAAAGCGCAGGCAGCCGGGACCGCCGCGTCGCGGTTTCGACTTTGACCTTCGCCCGCCCGGTTTTGGGCCTTCGTAAGGGTCCGACGTCGTCGCCGTTGACCGGCGCTCCGACGACCGCTTGCCCAAGCCGGCTCGTTACTTGCGGCGTGGCGGGGGGGGGGGG
>DNFL01000221.1:3638-4607 GCA_003486945.1 Hyphomonas sp.
GGGGGGGGGGGGGGGGAGCCATTCTTTCCGGACTTGTGTTTTGTCGCAATGCCGGGCGGCCGATTCCCGTCCGAGCCGACCTCACTCGGCAAGTCCGCCGGCCCAAGGCGCTCAATGAGCATCGCCATGTGTGCCGGCGGTTCCCTTACACCCTGCTCCCAAGTCCGGACGGTACCGACATTGACGCCGAGAAGATCGGCAGCTTGGCGCTGCGTCATTTTGAATTGCGCGCGCCACTGCCGGAAGTCGTCGCCGGTCATTCTTTTCATCCCCGACCGATAGCCCATGCGCGCGCGGCCGCGAAGCGATTTTGATTGACAAATACTATAAAATAGTATTATTAGAAATCCATCGAACCGAGGGAGCGCAGGCTGCAAATGACCGACGACAAGCCGATCGCAGAGAGCCCGTTCGCGCGCCTCTGGCTGACGTCCGGGCCGGGTCTGCGGAGCATCGCGGACACCCGCCAGATGTCCAAATACGTCCTCGACGCGGCGGGGGCCGCGCTTGCGCTGGATGCGACGACTGAACTTCCGAGGATGCGGCGCGACGACCTGTTCTCGCTCGCGGTCCAGGCGACCAGGGATGGCCTGCCGGGCGATGTCATCGGCACGATCCTTACGCTCGCATCCGCGCGCGGGTCAACACTGGCGCTGGTCGCGCTCGCCCAGAAGCTCGGCCAGCATCTCGGGAACCCCAGAGCGGAGGAAGGCAGGTTCGCCGGTTGGCGGAAACTCCGGAATGCCCTGCGCGAGATCGAGGTGCATCTGAGCAACAAGGACCTGCTGGAGAAGTTCGACGAAATCCACAAGGAAATCGGCGCGGCGGCCGAGTCGGCGACGCTGCGGCAGACCCTGGCGGAATTCCGTCGCGCTGGCGTCAACGGCACGACCCATCGTGTAATTGCACCGAGCCTCAAGTCGCTGAACCATATCGACGGCGGCGGAAACGAGTTCCGGTCGCTCGCCG
>DNFL01000081.1 GCA_003486945.1 Hyphomonas sp.
AAACCGACCGAGGCGAAGAAATCCGACACATATTGCCCGGCCGGCTGGTCGCCGACCTTGCCCGAAGTCGTCATCAGCGAATACTTCCCGTCCTTCGCCGCGATGAGACCGCCGGTCAGGTCAGCGACATCTGGCAGGATGTCGTCAAAGAACGTGTCAGGGTCCGGAATGCCCAAGGCCTCCAGCGTCAGCCCGTTCCGGAGCGCATCGAGCTGTGCCTTCAGTGTGGCTATCTGTTCGATCTGCTTCAGGATCTGCTCGTCGAGCTTCAGGTTCGAGGCGATCATCTCGCGCACCTGCAGCTTGGCCTCGGTCAGCACCTCTCCGATCTTGGCGATGCTGGTGAGGTCGATGGTGGGCACGCCTTGGCCTGCCACTGGGAGCGGTAGCGCCAGTGCTGCGGTGAAGAGAAAGGGGCCGATGCCCCGGATGCGCTTGGGGATCATTCGGAACCAGCCTTTACCTTGATGAATGTTGCGTCGCGGGCGTAAGCTTCGATCCAGAGCGCGTAGCGTGCCTGGTCGACCTTGACCCTTGCGGCCTTGACCCGGTCTACCATCAGCGCGATCCGCACGGCCTCGGCCCGGGCATAGGTATTGAGATCCAGCGCTTCCTTGGCCGACTTGGTGGTCGGGATCTTCTCGATGAGGACGCGGAGCCGTTTCAGCGAAGCCTCGATCTCGAGGCTTGCTTCCATGCCATAGTGCAACCCTGCGTCCGAGACATTGGAGGCCGTGGCGATTGCCATGTCGCGCGGATCGAAGGTGCCGACCTGATCGATGCCGCTGATCTTTGCTGCATAGGCGTTGAAGAACCCGGTAATGCGGACCACGTAGTCCTGAGTTTCCTTGAAGGGCGGGATGCCACCGTATTTCGAGACATTGCCGGGACCGGCGTTGTAGGCGGCGAGCGCCAGCGGGACTGAGCCAAACTTGTTGAGCTGTGTCAGGAAATACCGGGCACCCCCATCAAGCTGCAGCATCGGGTCGTCATAGTAGGCCGGATAGATGCCGAGATCCTTGGCAGTATCCGGCATCACCTGCGTCAGGCCGAAGGCACCGACGGGTGACCGTGCCCCGATGGAAAACCCGGATTCCTGCTTCACAAGGCTCTGGAACCAGATGCGGAACTCGACCGGGTTGAGACCAGCGCGCGCGAGGCCCGGATGGCCCGCGTACTTCTTCGCGGTAGTGACGATCATCTCCTCGATGCCGGTCTTGCCGTCGCCAAAGAGCCGTGCCGCATAGGGGCTGTTATCTTCGACATCATAGAGGACTTCTGCCTCGGCCCCCGGGATCACTTCCAGGTCGCCGATCCAGGGCGTGTTGCCCGTCATCATCGCGAGCGTGGCGTCGAGCGCATCAAGCTGTTGCTGATGCAACTCGGCAATCCGCGCCTTCTTGTCGGCCTCAAGTTCCCGAGCGCCCGTCAGGTAGGACATCTGCGCGATTTCCAGGCTGTGCTGGATGATCGACTTGCCATCGGCAATCGGCACGCCTTGCGCGAAGGCCGCCAGCGGCAGCGCCGCCGCCATCAGGGCAAGCGCCCTGACAGGTCGTCTGGATTTAGCGGCAGGGAATGACATCGACGGGCGAGGTATTGCCGCGCGAGACAAGGCCCGCATCCGGGCTTGCGCCCTTGGTGGAAGTGGTCACAGTAGAGCCAGCGGTGGCCCAGCAATTGGTCTTGGCGATCGGCACTTCGGCGCAGCCCGCGAGGCCAGAACATCCGATTCCGATAAGCAAAGTTATGTAATACATTGATTTCATTTAGTAATCATTCCTTCCAGAATTTGTGCCGCGCGGCGTAGTCGGCACCGAAGGCATTGAGGCCTGCCTGACCGCCGCCAAGCGCTGTCAGCAAAGGCCCGAGTGCCTTCAGATCGACGTTGAGAACGGTTGAGCCGCGTGGGGAACGTGACAGCACCAGCCGCTGGCCCGGGATCGGGTTCAGCACGAAGTCGAGCTCGCCATCGGTCAGGCGGAAGCTGTCATAGTCGGATGATGCCGCTTCACCGTTCGGGAAGAGAAGCTGGTTCGGCAGCGCTTCGAGGATCGAGCGGGCTTTCGATCCCCGGATCTGGCTCGGGAATTGGGTCATCATGACGACGACCACGTTTTTCTTCCGGGCCGTCACCAGCCATTCGGCGAGCTTCCTGGCGAAATACTCGTCGTCGAGAACCTTCCAGGCCTCATCGATCAGGATCAGCGTCGGTCGCTTTTCCTCGATCAGCATTTCGATGCGGCGGAAGAGATAGCCGAGGATCGCGGTGCGTTCGGTGCCGAGGTCGAGGATTTCGGTGAGGTCCACCGCCGTCACGTCATGGCTCGTGAAATCCACCACCGGCTCTTTGGCTTCGCCGAAAACCCAGCCATAGCGGCCGTCTGGACCCCATTCGCGCAGGCGCTGCGCCAGATCGAGGCCATCGCCGACATCGCCAAAGAGTTCCTGGAAACTTTGGAAGTTCCGCAAGCCCTCACGGGCCTTGCCGTTCTGGGCGATGGCGGATTTCAGGGCCTCGGACTGCAGCGGTGTCATCGGCCCGGAGCGGGATTCGAGAAGTGCGACCAGCCAATCGAGAAGCCAGGCTTCCCCGCGCTCACCAGCCTCGGTCGCGAGCGGGTTCAGTCCCGTCTGGCGTCCCGCACGCACCTCGGCATAGCGGCCGCCGAGGGCGTGCACGGCCATCTTTAGACCAGCTTCCTTGTCGAAGATGATCGTGCGGCCCCCTGCCCTCTGGGCCTGGGCGGCAAGGAAGGCGACCGTGGTCGTCTTGCCCCCGCCGGACTTGCCGAGGACGAGAGTATGGCCGTTCGTCGGTTCAGCGGCACTATCGCCCGGCTCATGGAAGCTGAACCGATGCAGCGATCCCTGCAGCGTCTGAAAAGCCGTGATCGGCGTCGCCCAGGGGAGACGCGCCTTCTCCGTCCCGGTATCGGCGGCATGGAGGGCCGCCATGTCCGCGAAATTGATCGATGACACTGTCATGTCGCGCGCCCGGTAATCCATGTTTCCGGGATGCATGGCGAAGAAAGCAGCTTCGAGCGCCGTCACTTCGCGCACGAGCCGCATGCCGTTCTGATGCGCGATGCCGCGGATGCGGGCGACCTCAGAGTCGAGGGCAGCGTCCGTTTCCGCAAAGACAGTGATCGTCATCTGATGCACGCCGAAGCCGAGTGCGCCGCTCTCAGCCTTGTCGGCGGCCTCGAAAAGCTGGGCCTCCACCGTGGCGGCGATGTCTTCCGCGGACCGCATCTGGGCCACACGACGCTTCACCCGCTCTGCAATGCTGCCCCGTTCAATCGGCGTGTAGCTGTGAGTGATGATCGTATCCTGCGCGGCCCCGAGTGCATCGAGCATTCCGGGCCAGGTCGCATTGGCATAGGATTTGACATAGAGGACGGCGGCGAGTTTCGGGGCCGATGCGCCCTCTTCGATCTCGACCACGCCCTTGCCAAACTGCACCGAGGCGCCGGCTGCGTCTTCCGCGAGGAGGCAATACGGGCAGCGCGGATGGTCCCGCAACTCACCGGTCAGAAGCGAGGCGTAGAAGCCAACCAGGCTTCCATCGCTGATCTTCATCCGGCGGGTCTTGATGCCGAGGCCGGTCTCAAAGATGGAGGCCACTTCGCGCAATTCTTCCAGCCGCCGCGCGGTGTCTTCGCCCCAGACCCGGGCCGCGGCCTTACCGAAGAGCGGAACAGCCAGCGGGGTCACCTGCCGCCGAACCACTGTCAGGATCAGCACGGAGTCCTGCAGGTTGCGCCGGTTGAGCTCCCGCCCCCAAGCCTTGTCGATGTCGGCCGCAAAGCTCAGCCCATGGATCGGCGAGATGCCGGTCTCCGCGGGGCGCATCATCCGGTGCAGATAGAAGGTGAACCGCTCGTCGAGCGTGTCGAGGAGATGCGCGAAGCCGGCCCGAAGGGCTGAGACCGTAGACGCGCCGGAGGTGACGCCGTCGATGCCTGTCACTTCGAGCGACAGCATCAGCGCATTGTCCCGAGTACGGACGACCTCGTCATCAAGCTCGATGACGTAAGGAAGATGGGCATAGATCTTCGGGCTCGCCGGGATCAACCGCCCTGCCCTGCCCTTTGGCTTGTCCCGCTCA
>DNFL01000049.1 GCA_003486945.1 Hyphomonas sp.
GCCAGATCCCCGCCAGCGAGAGGACCAGACTTCCAAACGCAAACAGTTTCATCCACCAGGATGAAATCGTCTCACGGTTCGTCCAATCCATGATGTGGAGCCCCCAGAAGAGATCGAAAGTCCGCCACCAGTCCGTGCGCACGGCCACTAGTTCGCCGTCCTGCGGATCAATCCAGAGCGAGGCATTGTCGCGGCCTTCGAACTCCGCGCGCCACATGGGCCGGCCCGCGCCGCGCCCGGCTTCGGAGGGTGCAGCTTCAATCAGAGAAAGCGCAACAAGTTCGCCATCGCCGACCCAGCGATCCTCGGCGACTTTGCGTGCGCTTTCCTCCGTAACCGGATCAAGCCGCGCTCCTGTCACGCCGTCATACAGCCGCTTGCCAGAAGCCGTCTCTGCTTCCCAGACTGGCGCTCCCAACCAGTTTTTGAGCCGGAGCGTTTTCACGGGCTCGCCTGCAGCGGCAAGTATCGTCTCCGGCGCGGCCATTTCCGCTTCCGGCAGCGTTTCCTGAGGCAGAGTTCGCAGATGCTCACCGCGTACTTCCTCAATCGGGCGCAGTGCAAAGAAGAAGCCGGAAGCAACCCAGATCAGCACCTGCGCGCCAACGATCAGGGCGAGCAGATTGTGCGTGCGGCGAAGGAAGGTTGTAATGTTCTGCATAGCTCTGAGCGATGCCGGAATTGCTGCGCAACCGCAAGTGTCAGGCAAGGCGCTTCATCAGGCGCGGCCAGTAGAGGCAGAGCGCGCCGGCGCGCCAGAAATAGCCGAGCAGGAAAGCTGCCCACACGCCCGCATTGCCAAAGCGCGGCGCAAGCAACAGGTCGCAGGCCACATACGCCGCCATCGCCAGCAAACCGGCATTGCGCACTGCTTCGCCCTGCGTCGTGCCAAGGAAAAGCCCGTCCAGTTGCCAGGCCGCCACGCCAATCAGTGGAACCAATGCGCAGTATGGCAGGTAAGCCAGCGTCGCTGCCCGCGCGCCGGGATCTGCGATAAAGGCATTGATCACAGCGCCGCCGCCGAACCAGAAGAGCAGCGAGAAGGCCGATCCGCTGACCAGCGCAAGCTCACTCGTCACCCGCATCGCGCGCAGCAGCCGCACCCTGTCGCGCGCGCCATAGGCTTCGCCCGCTTCCTTCTCGGCAACAAAGGCAAACGCATCGAGCACAAAGGCGGAGACTGCAATGAACTGCAGCAATACCTGATTGCCCGCCAGATTATCCGTTCCCTGACGTGCGCCGGAATTGGTGAACCAGGCGAACATGAAAAGCAGAGCCAGCGTACGGATCATGATGTCACGGTTGGCATTCACCAGCGCGGCAATCCTCACGCGGTCAAACAGTTTCGCTGCAGGAGCAAGGCCCGCGCGCACCGCGAGGAGGCCTGCTCCGAGCGCCGTCCATTCAGCAATCGCTGTGCCCGCGCCGATCCCCGCAGGCCCCCACCCGAAGGCGGCGACGAAGACCACATCCAGCACGGCGTTGACACCGTTCATGACAACCTGCACCGCCAGCAGTGCCCGCGTACGGCCAGTCCCGATCAGCCAGCCGGCGATGGCGAAATTCATCAGGATTGCCGGCGCGCCCCAGATGCGGGTCCAGAAATACTCTGCTGCTTCTGCCTCAACCCGCGCGTCGGCCTGGAACACGGCCAGCGCCAGTTGCGACGTCAAGGGAAAGGTCAGCACAAGGAGCAACCCAAGCACCGAGCCAAGCATCAGAGCGCGCTGAAGGATCGCCCGCGACTCCCTGCCATCGCCTGCGCCTTCGGACTGCGCCGTCAGGCCAGTCGTCGCCATGCGCAGGAAGCCGAATGCCCAATAGAGAAAGCTGAATACCACGGCCGCAAGGCCGACCGCCGCCAGCTCCACCGCCGTGCCATAGCGCCCCATGACGGCAGTATCGACTATCCCTGTCGTCGCCATCGCCACCTGCGCCAGCATGATCGGCCAGGCGAGCGCAAAAGCGCGCGAGCGGGTGAGGATGGAGGCTGTCATAGCCGCCGCGATCTAGACCAGCGCCAGGTAAAGCGAAAGTGTCCGCTCTATTCCCCGCTTTCGACGCGCAGCGTGTAGGGAATGAAAATCTCAAGAACCAGTGGGCCTGAAGGTTGTGTGATGATGCGGCTCTCGAGACCCGTCAGCGTCACGCGCGCCGGCGCGAACAGATCGCGCAAGCCGTGCACTTCCGCCGCGATATCCGCCACAAGGTCCGCCCTGTGTTTGGCCACATCGCGCGCGCCGATGAACTGGCTGTCACCGAGCCAGGCTTCCGCGCGGCCGGAAGTCTCGATGGATTTCACGAACTGGTCGGCGCGCTTCATCAGCGCTTCGAAGGATTCGCCTTCGCGCGTGTCGATGCTCAGCGTCAAGGTGAACCGTCCGGTGCCGGAATAATCGGTCGTGAACACATCGGTGAACAGCACCGTGTTGATGTCCGACATCGACTGTCCGAGCGTTCCGCCAGCAAGGCTGAAGCCAGCGGTCTTTTCCGCTTTCGCCTTTAGCTTGTTGAACATCGTTTCAAGTTCCTTGCGCCGCTCGGCCGTGTCGCGGGTTGCGCTCTGATAGGTCAGCGCCACCATCACGAAGTCTGCCGGAATCTGGCGATACACTGCCGGCGCGCGCACCCTTGCGCTCTCGTCCACGCGGTTTGAGGTCACCATCATCCGCTCCATGCCCTGCGCCGCCGCCGGCAGGCCGGGCAACGCGATCAGGGCGGATATGACAAGGACAGATAAAGCTCGGCGCATGGAAAACCCTCCTGTTTTAAGGCTTCGACCGTCCACCCGGCCCGGAATGATGTCAACCCGGCCCCTACCTGCCGCTTGCAGCCCGCCCGTTTCCATCTATCGTCAGCCCTGCGCCCAGAGCGGCCTGCCTGAAGACCGCCGCCGTGCGTTTCGCTGGAGGAGCCTGCCATGCCTGAACTGCGCCACCTGCCTGCTACGGCCTCTGCGGACGAGGTGCTGAAGGTCATCGCAGAGGATGCCGCCGTGATCATCGACGATGCGATGAGCCCGGACATTTTGCGCCGTGTACGGACGGAAATCATGCCCTTTGTCGAGGCAACGCCCCCGGGACGAGACCAGTTTACCGGGCACCTGACTACGCGCACCGGCGCGCTGGTCGCCCGCTCGCCGGCCTGCCGCGAACTGGTGATGGACAAGCTCGTCACCGGCGCGACCGAAGCTTTCCTCTCGCCCTTCTGCGACCGGTTCCAGCTGCACCTTACGCAGGTGATCCGCATCAAGCCCGGCCAACCCGCGCAGGTGCTTCACCGCGACCGTCTCGCCTGGGGCGGCTTCGTGCAGCGCTCGATCGAGCCGCAGCTGAACACGATCTGGGCGGTCACCGACTTTACGAAGGAAAACGGCGCCACCCGCGTCGTGCCCGGCAGCCATCTCTGGGAAGAGGGTCGCGGCGCGCATGAGGATGAGATCACCTACGCCGAAATGAAAGCCGGATCCGTCATCCTCTATACCGGCTCGGTCATCCATTCCGGCGGCGCGAATGTGTCGGATAGTGACCGTGTCGGCATCAACATCACCTATTCACTCGGCTGGCTGCGGCAGGAGGAGAACCAGTATCTTTCTTGCCCGCCGGAAATCGCCGCGACGCTGCCGGAAGAGTTGCAGCGTCTGATCGGCTATTCGATGGGCAGCTACGCGCTCGGCTATTTCACGCCGCCCCTGCCGCCCGGAAAGGGGCCGGAAGTCGTGCCGCCCGAGACGCTATTCTCCGGCGAAGTGAAGGGCTGGGGCGATGATCTGTACACGAAAGTATCTACACGGGCAGCGCTGAAAGCTTAGGCCTCCGGTCATCCCGCAGATAAAAAGTGCGCGGAAGTTTCCCTCCGCGCACCTTTGATTTCCTATCCGCAGCCGAACTTACTTGCGCCAGATAGCCGCCAGAGAGGGGTCTTCGACGCCGCCTTCATACTTGCGCAATTCATGGCGGCCGACGACCATGTGGTGGACTTCATCCGGGCCGTCTGCAAGGCGCAGGGTGCGCTGGCTGGCATACATGCGCGCCAGAGGCGTCCATTGCGACACACCGGTGGCGCCGTGGATCTGAATCGCATCGTCGATGATCTTGCAGACGCGCTCGGGCACCATGGCTTTCACCATCGATATCCAGATGCGGGCTTCCTTGTTGCCGAGCACGTCCATTGCCTTGGCGGCCTTCAGAACCATCATACGCATTGCTTCAATTTCAATCCGCGCACGCGAGATGATCTCGGTATTGCCGCCGAGTTTTGCCAGCTGCTTGCCGAAGGCTTCGCGGCTAAGGCCACGGATACACATCAGGTCGAGCGCGCGTTCGGCCTGGCCGATGGAACGCATGCAATGGTGGATGCGGCCCGGGCCGAGGCGCAGCTGCGAGATTTCAAACCCGCGGCCTTCGCCGAGCAGCATGTTTTCCTTCGGTACACGGACGTTTTCAAAACGCAGGTGCATGTGGCCGTGCGGGGCATCCGGCTCACCGAACACATGCATCGGGCCAACGATGGTGACGCCCGGATGGGGCAGCGGCACGAGGACCTGGGACTGCTGGCGATTAACGTCCGGGCCATTGTTCGAGCGGCACATCACGATCATGATGCGGCAGCGCGGATCGCCGGCGCCGGAGGCGTAGTATTTCTCGCCGTTCAGCACATATTCGTCGCCGACGAGTTCGCACTTCATCGAGACGTTCTTGGCATCCGAAGACGCCATGTGCGGCTCAGTCATCACATAGGCGGAGCGGATCTTGCCCTCGAGCAGCGGCTTCAGCCACTTTTCCTTCTGCGCAGGCGTGCCGACCCGCTCGAGCACTTCCATGTTGCCGGTATCGGGCGCCGAGCAATTCATCGTCTCCGAAGCCATCGGGTTCTTGCCGAGTTCAGCCGCGATATAGGCATAGTCGAGGTTCGACAGGCCTTCGCCGGTTTCAGCGTCGGGCAGGAAGAAGTTCCAAAGGCCCTGTTTCTTGGCTTCGTCCTTGGCTTTCTCGAGGCATTCGAGCTGGCCGGGGGCATAAGTCCAGATGTCCTTGTTGCCTTCGCCGAGGCGGTGGAACTCGACGCTCATCGGGTTCACCGTTTCGGCGATGAACTTCTTCACGTGCTCGTAGAGCGGACGGACCGCTTCGGACATGCGCAGGTCGTTGAGTTCCGCATATGCGTCGGGGGTGTGCTGAGTGTCAGCCATGGGTCATTTCCTCTTTGGTATTCTGAATTATTCCGGGCCGTTTCCTGCGCTCAGCCTACCTGAGACCGGCGGGGCAGCGCAAACGCTTTCCCGGCCTCTCGCGCAGGGGAAGGAACTACGCTAGAGCGCGCGGAATGAGTCCGCTCTCGGCCCTTCTGATCCTTGCCACGGTGCTGGTCACCGCTTTCATTTCCGGCATTTTCGGCATGGCGGGCGGCCTGATCCTGATGGGCGTGCTGACTGCCCTGCTGCCGGTGGCTACGGCCATGGTCGTTCACGGCGCGGTGCAGATGGTGTCCAACGGCTACCGGGCGATCCTGTGGCGGCGATACATCGACTGGCGCGTCTTTCGCCGCTACGCGGCCGGCTCCATTGCGGCCTTCGTGATGTTGCTGCTGGTGGCCTGGCGACCGGAGGCGCGTGCGGTCTACCTGCTGCTCGGCCTGACGGCCCTGCTCGTCTGGCTGCCCCGGGGCTGGGTCCGCCTTGACATACTCAAGCGAGGCCAGGCGGAATTTGCGGGGTTCGCGGTACAGGCCCTGAATACGCTGAGCGGTGTCGCGGGTCCCCTGCTCGACCTGTTTTTTGTCACCACCGACATGGACCGGCGCGCGATCGTTGCCACTAAAGCGGTAACGCAGGTGCTCGCCCACCTTGTTAAGATCGGCTTCTGGAGCGTTCCGGTCATTGCGGCTGCCGGAGCTGGTGCTTTCCCGCCCGTCTGGTTTTTTGCCCTGGCGGTCCCGCTCTCGATGCTCGGCACGACTCTCGGCGGCAAGCTGCTCGAGCGCATGAGTGATGTCGACTTCAAGCGGGCGATGAAATGGCTCGTCACCGCGATTGGCGCGGCGATGCTGCTGAAGGCGGCGGGATGGCTGTAACACGGCTTTCATGCCGGAACTCCACTTCAATACGCAATATGCCGCAGTCTAGACTATTCCGATACTTTATTTTATGAAATCCAGACATCACCAACAGTGATAATTGGATTTCGCCGCTCCGATGAATCTGCGCAGCCTTGACCTCAATCTCCTGCCGGTCCTGGAGGCCGTCTACACCGAGCGCAGCCTGACACGGGCGAGCGAAACGCTGCATCTGACACAGCCGGCCGTGAGCAACGCGCTGTCACGCCTGCGGGCACATTTCGAGGATCCGCTGTTCGTTCGCGAAGGGCGCGGCGTGAAACCGACCGCCATGGCAGAGGCCCTGATGCCGGCAGTGCGCGATGCGCTGGACCGGCTCCGGGCAGGGCTCGAGCCGCGTTCAGAGTTCGATCCGGCCCTATCGACCCGGGTGTTCAACATCACCGCCCGTGATGCCAGCGTCTACATGATCGCCCCGGCCCTTGCCCGGCGGATGCAGGCCGAAGCGCCTGGTGTGCGGGTCACCTGGAGCCAGACCGTCCGCTCTGCCATTTCCGGCGACCTTGCCTCCGGTCGTCTCGATGTGGCCATCGACGTGCCGGAACTGCGCGGGGTGGATCTGGACCGCCAGCCGCTGTTCACGACGCCCTATGCCTGCATGCTCGCGCCGGATCATCCGATGGCAAACAAACGCCTGACGCTGGAGCGGTTCGCGTCCCTGCGCCACATCGCCGTGTCCAGCCGCCGCGAGGGTCGCAGCCTGGTTGAGGAGATCGCGCGCCCGTCCGGCATCCGCGTGACCCCGATCCTGCGCGTGACCAGCCACCAACCGGCCATCGAAGTGGTGCGTGTCACCGACCTTGCCCTCGTCGCCCCGCGTCCGATGGCGGAGGCGACCGGCCTTGCGGTAAAGGACCTGCCTTTCGACACACCGCTGCTCGGCAGCGTGCTCTACTGGCGCCGGGAGAAGAGCGAAGACCCCGCGATCAGCTGGCTGCGCCGGAAAATCATCGAGGTTTCGGCGGAGATCTGAGGCTCAGGCCTTGCGATATTCCTCGTCGCGCGCCTGGGCGATCCGGTCACGGACGGTTTCAGTATCGTAGCCGAAGACTTCCAGCGCAATCTGCACCATCTGAAGGCCGGACTCGATCGCCTCCGGCACGACATGCGCCGCGCCCGCTTCGCGAAGCTGCGCCATGTGATCCCCGTCATGCGCGCGGGCAAGAATGGTGAGGCCGGGGCATAGCTCGCGCGCAGCCCGCACCATGGCGGCAGCGCGCTCGGCATCGTCCACCGTGACGATCAGCATCGCGGCCGTGTCGAGTTCGCAGACCGCGAGGAATTCCTTGCGCGCCGCATCGCCCACATAGGCATGGATTCCCGCCTGCCGCGCGAGGCGGATCTTGTCCGGCTCCCGGTCGAGTGCGAGCAGGGTCGCTTCCTCATGCTGCAACAGGCGCGCGACCGACTGGCCGACGCGGCCATAGCCGGCCAGGATGACATGGCCGGAGAGGTGGCTGAGGTCCGGGTCGGGCGTGCCATCCTCCGCCGCATGGCGCTTGCCTGCCAGCGCCCGTGCGAGGCGTGCGAGCAGCGGTGTCGTCATCATCGAGAGGCCCGCCACAGCCCCGGCGAAGGTTGCCACCTCTGCCGTCACCACGCCGCTCGACTGAGCCGCCGTGAGCACGACGAAGGCAAACTCCCCCGCAGGCGCGAGCAGAAGGGCAGCCTCAAGCGCCAGCGGATGGCCGCCGCCTGCGAACAATCGGCAGGCAATATAGGCGATGATGAATTTCAGGGCGATCATGCCGGCGAGACCGCCGAGGATGAAGACGATGTTGTCCTCAATGGCGGGCAGGTCGAGGCTCATGCCGACGGTCATGAAGAACAGGCCCAGCAGCAGGCCCTTGAACGGTTCGAGGTCGACTTCCGTCTGGTGCTTGAACTCTGTTTCACCGACGAGCAGCCCAGCCAGGAAAGCGCCGAGCGCGAGCGAGAGACCGGCGCTGTAGGTGATCGCGGCGGCGCCGACGACTGTCAGCAGCGTCAGCGCCATCAGATAGTCGCGCCCGCCGCTCGCTGCAGCGAGACGGAAGACGCGGCCCAGCAGGTAGTTGCCGATCAACCAGATCACGGCGATGGCGATGAGGCCCCGCACCAGAGCGTCAAGCAGGACGCCCGCCATGTTCGCCTCTGCCTTCATCGCGGCGAAGCCGACGAAGATGAGGATCGGCGCGACGAGGATGTCCTGGAAGAGCAACACGCCGAGCGTCGAACGCCCCACCGGCTGCGCCGCGCGCTTCGCCTCGATCAGCACCTGCATGACGATGGCGGTGGATGACAGTGCCAGAGCGAAGCCGACGATCAGCGCCACCGGCATATCGAGGCCGAAAGCTATGCCGATGGCTGCAATCACCGCTGCGCTGACCAGCGCCTGCAGGCTGCCTGCGCCCAGCACGACCCGGCGCAGCGCCCAGAGCCGCTGGAAGGAAAACTCCACGCCCAACAGGAACAGAAGGAACAGCACGCCAAGTTCGGCGAAGGGCAAGGCCGCTTCCGGTGTCGTGATCGAGAAAAATTCGAGGATCGGAACGCCCTTGGCGAGATTGCCGAGCGCGAAGGGTCCGAGCGCGATGCCCGCCAGCATGAAGCCGAGCACCGCCGGGATCTTCAGCGCCCGCAGGGCCGGCACCAGGATGCCGGTGGCAATCAGGAACACGAGCAGGTCCTTGATCAGTGTCGGGCTGGGCCCGTGACCGTTGACCGCCGCATGCTCCATGAACCACCCCCTTGCCGGATTACAGGCGAGTTAATCATGCCGGGCGGGGACCGCGCCAGCCCTTTGCTGTCAGGCAGATTGCCGCTTACGGCGCTGGCCCGAAATCGAGCAGGTCGCCGGGCTTGCAGTCCAGAACTTCGCAGAGCTTGGCCAATGTATCGAACCGCACGCCCTTCACCTTGCCGGACTTCAGGAGCGACAGGTTCGCCTCGGTGATGCCGACCGCCGCAGCGAGGTCTTTTGCCCGCATCTTTCGGCGGGCGAGCATGACGTCCAGCGTGACGATGATTTCGTTGGCCATCAGACGATCTGGTCGCTTTCCGTCTTGATGCGGATGCCTTCGGCGAAGACGTGGCTGAGACCGAGGATGGCAATGCCCATCGCCGCCACGCCGAGGGCCAGGTCATTCGCCTGCCAGAGGAAACCGCCGCCGCCTTTCAATTCGATCCAGCGCAGCACGTTCGGCACGATCAGTGCGCTGGCCGCCGCCGCCCAGATCAGGCCCGAGCCGGCATTGCGCAGTGTACGGAGGTTTCGCTGCGTGAACACTTCACCCTCACCCGTGCGTTTGAACAGGTCGGAGAAATCCGTCAGCACACCAAGCAGGATCAGCGTGGGCAGGTTGACCAGCAGCGCCACAAGGAAAGCGTTCAGCACGTCCAGCCAGTTCTCACGGGTCACCACCATATGGCCGACACGTCCGCCCACATCGGCGAGCACCGAGAGCAGCAGCACGATGAACACAACGAGCGCGGCGACAGAAAGCCAGGCTGTCTCGCGCAGGTTTTCGGCGCGTGTCTCGCGGATTTCGGGTTCGGACATAGCTCAGCCTCCAGACTATGGAGGTCGTATATGCAAAAAATTATTGTGCTGCAATAATTTATTTTCGTCTTGAACGAAAAAATTCCTGTAAAAGCTCGGCCGCCTCGGCGGCGGAGGCAAATTCCTGAAGGATTTCCGGGCGCCAGTGGCAGGTCGGCTGCTCGAAGAATTTCGGCCCGTGCACCACCGCGCCGCCTTTCTCGTCGACTGCCGCGAAGACGAGGCGGCGGATGCGCGCAAAGCTGATCGCGCCGGCGCACATCGCGCAGGGTTCCAGCGTGACATAGAGGTCGAGCCCCGTGAGGCGGTAATTGCCGAGGCGTTCGGCGGCGTCGCGGATGGCGATGATCTCGGCATGTGCGGTCGGGTCGTGGCCGGCGATGGGACGGTTCGCACCCTCGGCGATGATCTCGCCGGTCAACGGATTGACGATCACCGCGCCGACAGGCACCTCGCCCGCCTCGGCGGCAGCACGGGCAAGCTCAAGCGCGCGGGCCATGGGCGTGGTCATGGCACCACCGCATCTGCTTCCAGCTCAACCAGCCAGAGCGGGTCGATGAAGCCTTTGACTTCGACAAAGGTGCAGGCCGGGCGGATGTGGCCGAACACTTCGCCATGCGCCCGGCCGGCCTCGCGCCATTGCGAGATATCGGTGAGCATCACCCGTGTACGGACGACATGTTCCAGAGAGGCACCGGCCCCTTCAAGCGCCTGCGTGATGATCTCGAGGCAGCGCTGCGTCTGGCGGTAGACATCGCCCTCACCCGCCAGCTTGCCATCCGCACCAATCGGCGCCGTGCCGGCGACCGACACATGCGGCCCGACGCGCACCGCGCGCGAGAAGCCGATCTCCCCCTCGAACGGCGAGCCGGAACTGACTGTCTGTCTCTGCATGCCGCCTCCCGGCCCCCGAATGAGAACGCAACTTAGGGATTTCGCGGCGCGGTTCAATGCCGCGAGGTTTTATCCCGCCAGCGTTGGCGTCAGCAGGTCTATCGTGGGCTGGCGGGCGAGGCGTTTGTTGCGGCCATAGGCGGGGTTGGCGATGGGCAGCAGGCGGGCGGCTTCGGCCATGGCGGCGTCGATCACCTCGCCCGGCTCCACCACGCGGTCGAGCCAGCCGACGGGCACGGCTTCGTCCGGCGTGTAGAGTCGCGCCTGCGCGAGGGCCTCGGTGAGATACATCGGATTGAGCCGGGCGCGCGGCAGCTCGACACCGAAAGGCGGCAAGGTCATGCCGTTGACCGTCTCGTTCGCCCCGATCTTGTAGGCGCCGCGCGCGCCGATGCGCGTGTCGCCGCCGAGCAGAAGGAAGGCGCCCATCGCGATGGCGTGGCCGGTGCAGGCGATGACGACGGGCTTGTCAGAGGTGAAGAGGCGCAGCGCCAAGCGACCGCCGCCATTGACAAGCTTCGCGCGGTTTACCGGATCGGCTGTAGCGAGGAATTTGAGGTCGAACCCCGCCGAAAACCGCTCCGGCCGGCCGGCGAGGACGATGACTTTCGCCTTCGCTTCGGCCTCATCTAGAGCGGCATTTGCGGCGCCGAGCAGGTCAAGGCTGATGGCGTTGGCCTTGCCATCGTCGAGCGTGATGAGGGCGATGTCGTTTTCGGTTCTGACTGTGGCAGACATGGGCGGGCTCCTGTTTGCGCGGAGGATCGGGCGGCTGTCATTGGGGAAGGCAAGCGGTGGCGCAGGGTCAGCGGCGTTGTGTTTCCTCGCGGCCCGCCTTAAACGCCGACGCCATGCGCATCATTGCCGGACAGCACAAGGGACGAAGCCTCACGGCGCCGAAGGGGATGGGTACACGCCCGACCGGGGACCGGACGCGGGAGAGCGTGTTCAACATTCTGGCCCATGCCGACTGGGCACCGGTGCTGGAAGGCGCGAGGGTGATCGACTTGTTCGCTGGCTCCGGCGCGCTCGGCCTCGAGGCGATGAGCCGGGGCGCAGCCTTCTGCCTGTTCGTCGAGACCGACCATGCCGCGCGCGGCGCGATCCGCGACAATATCGAGGC
>DNFL01000245.1:0-180 GCA_003486945.1 Hyphomonas sp.
CGATGGCCTCGGCGCTGGCGGCGCTGGCGGCGGTGGGCGGCGCGGCGGAACTTGTCCCTATCCCGACGGGCGATATCTGGCTGCGCGATACCGGCCCGATCGTCACGGGGCAGGGGGCGGCCCGCGAGGCACAGGTGTTCCGCTTCAATGGCTGGGGCGGCAAATACCTGATGGACGGCG
>DNFL01000245.1:273-7907 GCA_003486945.1 Hyphomonas sp.
CACGTTGGGCACGATCAGCGCGGCCAGCACGCCGATGATCGCGATCACGACCAGCAGCTCGATCAGCGTGAAGCCCTGCGGGCGGGGGCGCGGAAGGCGGCGGGTGTTTGGATGGTGCGGCAAATACCTGATGGACGGCGACACGGACACGGCCGCCGCGATGGCGGGGGTCGAAGGCCTTCCCGCGCACAATCACGGCTTCGTGCTGGAAGGCGGCGGCATCGATGTTGACGGCGAAGGCCGGCTGCTGACGACGCGCCAGTGCCTCCTGAACCCGAACCGCAACCCGCACCTAAGCCCTGACCAGATCGAAGGCCACCTGCGCGCCGCACTCGGCGTGGAGGAAATTCTCTGGCTTGGCGACGGGCTCGCCAATGACCATACCGATGGCCATGTTGACAATATCGCCCGCTTCATCGGCCCCGGCCATGTATTGTGCCAGCATCCGGCCTGCGAGGATGATCCGAACACGGACGTGCTGCGCGAGATCGAGCGCACGCTGTCGGCGGCGGGCCTTATGGTCTCCACCATTCCCTCGCCGGGCCCGGTGCATTTCGGCGACGTCGTGCCGGTGCCGGCGAGCCATATGAATTTCACGATCACCAATGGCTGCGTTCTCGTGCCGATCTACGAGGATCGCTACAGCGCCGTTGCGCTCGCCGAGCTCAAGGCGCTGTTTCCCGGCCGGGAAGTGATCGGGCTTCCCGCGCGCGGCATTCTTGCCGGCGGCGGCAGTTTCCATTGCATGACCCGTGAAATCCCTGCCTGAGAGGAGGCCTTCCGATGCCCCGCACGCTGACCCTCGCTGCCATCCAGTTCACGCCGAGCGATGATGTTCAGGCGAACATCGACCGCGTCGCCGGCTTCGTGCGCGAAGCCGCCGCGAAGGGCGCCGATGTCGTTCTGCCGCCGGAACTCTTCTGCGGCTATTATTTCTGCAAGACGCAGGAGGAAGAACACTTCGCCCGCGCAGTGGAATGGCAGGACCACCCCGCCGTTCGTCAGCTCTCGGAGCTTGCGGCAGAACTCGGCGTCGTCATCCCCGTCTCGATCTACGAGAAGGAAGGCCCGCTCTATTTCAATTCCGTCGTGATGATCGATGCCGATGGCGCGCCGCTCGGCGTCTATCGCAAGAGCCATATTCCGGATGGCCCCGGCTATCAGGAGAAATATTATTTCCGCCCCGGCGACACCGGCTTTCGCACCTGGTCGACGCTCAAGGGACGTATCGGAGTCGGCATCTGCTGGGACCAGTGGTTCCCCGAATGCGCGCGCGCGATGGCGCTGATGGGCGCCGACGCGCTGCTTTATCCGACCGCAATCGGCGCCGAACCGCAGGATGCAGGCCTCGACACCGCCGCGCGCTGGCGCCGCGGCATGCAGGGCCATGCGGTGGCCAACTGCATTCCGGTCGTCGCGGCAAACCGCGTCGGCAATGAGCAGGGCCAGGTTTTCTACGGCACCAGTTTCATCGCGGATGAAACCGGCGAGATCGTCACGGATTTCGGCCGCAAGGAGGAAGGCGTCCTCCTCGCCACCTTCGACCTCGACCATATCGACCGCGCCCGCGCGGCCTGGGGCTTCTTCCGCGACCGGAGGACCGACCTTTACGATATCCTGATCTAGAGCCGTTTGCCCGGAGACAGGTGTGTTGCCGCGTTCACAATCGCGTCTGCATCGATCATGAAATGGCGGTAGAGGTCGGCGATTGTGCCGGTCTGGCCGAAATGTTCGACGCCGAGCGGGGTGACGGCGTGGCCTTTGACGCCGCCGATCCAGGCGAGCGTGGCGGGGTGGCCATCCGTCACCGTGATCAGCTGGCAATGGCGCGGCACGCCGTCCATCAGGCGCTCGATCTGGCTGAGCGCCTGTTTCTGTCCGCGCGCGCGGGCCCGCCGCGCAGCGGTCCAGCCGGAATTCAGTCTGTCTGCGGACGTTACCGCCAGCACGCCGATATCGCGCCGGCCTTCGCCGATGCGCGCGGCTGCCTTGATTACTTCCGGCGCCACGACGCCCTGATAGGCGATCACCACTTCACAGTTCGGTCCCGGCTGGCGCAGCCAGTAGCCGCCATCGATCACGCCTTGCCGGAAAGCGGCATCCTCGCGTGACCAGACGCGCACCTGCTCGACGGGGCGCGTCGACAAACGCAAGTACACGGAGCCTCCGGTTTCGTCGCGCAGCCAGGTGCGCTCGTCCGGGTCGCCTTCGCCGTCGCGCTGCAGGTAGTCGAAACTCCAGTCCATGATGATCGAGAGTTCATCGAGGAACGCCGGCTCGAAGGAGACGAGCCCGTCCTGGCTCATGCCGATCAGCTGCGCGCCGATGGACTGGTGCGCGCCGCCTTCGGGCGCGAGCGTCACGCCGCTGGGCGTGCCTGCGATGATGAAACGCGCGTCCTGATAACAGGCATAGTTCAGCGCATCGAGCCCGCGCGCGACGAAGGGATCGTACACGGTGCCGATGGGGATCAGCCGCTCACCGAACAGCGAATGCGAAAGGCCCGCTGCGCCGAGCAGCAGGAACAGGTTCATCTCGGCAATGCCAAGCTCGATATGCTGGCCTTCCGGCGAGAAAGACCATTTCTGTGCGGACGGAATTTTCTCGTCGCGGAAAGTGTCGGCAACGTTCTCACGAGCAAACAGGCCGCGCCGGTTCACCCAGGGGCCGAGATTTGTGGAGACGGTCACATCCGGCGAGGTCGTTACGATGCGGCGGGCAAGATCGGAATCGCCCTTGGCGAGCGCGTCGAGGATCTTGCCGAGGCCGGCCTGTGTCGATTGCATCTCGTCATCAAGGAAGACCGGGCCGGGCGAGGGCACAGCCGGAGCCGCATAGCGGCGCGGACCGGCGGCGAAAAAGGGTGTGTCCTCAACGAAGCGCTGCAGCGCCTGCGGATCGGCGACGCCGGCGAACGGCGTCCATTCCTCGCCTTCGGCGATGCCCATCGTCTTCTGGAATTCGGCCATCTGCGCCTTGGTCATCAGGCCGGCATGGTTGTCCTTGTGGCCCGCCAGCGGCGTGCCCCAGCCCTTGATCGTGTAGGCAAGGAAGACGGTCGGGGTCTCGTCGGTCGCGCGGCCGAATGCTTCGCACAACGTCTCGAGGCACTGGCCGCCGAGATTATTCATCAGTTCGCTGAGCTCTGCATCGGTCCGTTTGCCGATCAGCGCGGAGACGTCGCCCTGATCGCCGAGATCGTCGAGCAGGCGTTTGCGCCAGGCTGCGCCGCCGAGATAGGTGAGCGCCGAATAGAGCGAGTTGGGGCAGGCTTCGATCCAGTCCCTCAGCCGTTCGCCGCCGGGCTCGGCAAAGGCGGCGCGCTGCTTCGCGCCGAACCGCAGCACTTCCACGCGCCAGCCGAACGCCTTGAAGATCGCCTCGATGCGCGCCCACAGGCCTTCATGCACGACGCCATCAAGGCTCTGGCGGTTATAGTCGATGATCCACCATGTATTGCGCAGGTCGTGCTTCCAGCCCTCCTGCAGGCATTCATAGATGTTGCCTTCGTCAAGTTCCGCGTCGCCGACAAGCGCCACCATACGGCCCATCTTGCGCGTGCCGCTGCCAAGCTCCGTCCACGGACGGGCGGAGATATAGTCCTGCATCATCGAGGCAAAGGCGGTGATCGCCACGCCGAGGCCGACCGAGCCCGTGGAGAAATCCACGTCGTTGATGTCTTTGGTGCGGGAAGGATAGGACTGCGCGCCGCCATAGCCGCGGAAGTTTTCCAGCTTCTCGCGCGTCTGGTTGCCGGCGAGATAGTGCATCGCGTGGAACAGCGGCGCGGCGTGCGGCTTCACCGCGACGCGGTCTTCCGGGCGCAGAACCTGATAGTAGAGCGCCGTCAGGATCGACACCATCGAGGCGCAGCTTGCCTGGTGGCCGCCGACCTTGACGTCGTCATCCTCCTTCTCGCGCAGATGGTTGGCATTGTGCACCGTCCAGGCGGCGAGCCAGAGGAGGCGCTGCTCAAGGGTCTTCAGCGTATCGAGGGGCAGGGTCATGCCCCGGGGTAAATCAGGGCGGTCGCCAAGTCCATGGGGCCGGGTTAGTCTGCAGCAGGGACAATCCAGGGGAGGGACCGATGAGCGATCTGGCAGAACGGCGGCTGCAGGTGGTGCGCGACCACATGGCGTTGGAAATCACGCATGACTGGGACGCGGTGATCGCGACCTTCGACCATCCGCGCTATGAGATGTATGGCTCGGGCGCGGTGTTTGATGGCGAGGAGGCTGTGCGGCGCTACTTTGCCGCGTCGCGCACACCGTTCCCGGATCAGGGCAACGAGATCATCGCCATCTCGCATTCTGACAATACCGTCCTGGTCGAGTTCTGGCTGACGGGCACGCATCTCGGGCCGCTGGCGCTGGGCGGCAAGACGATTGCGCCGACGGGCCGCAAGTTCCGCGTGCGCATGGCGGCGAGCTTCGAGTTCAAGCCGGAGAGCGACCGCATTCTCTGCGAGCGGCCGTATTTCGATCAGGGCGCAGTGCTGCGCGCGCTGGACCTTACTTAGCCGCGGGCCGCGCGGTTTGCCTTGTCGAACAGGTCGGTCAGCGTGGTGCCGGGCAAGGAGTTCATCGACTGAACCCAGGACGGCATGCCCTGGATGATGTCGGCAGCGTCCGACCAGCGGCGCACGTTCGAGTCAGCTGCGCGCTGGAAGGCCTCGCGCATATAGTTCTCGTCCTTCGAGTCCCAGCCGTCGTTCAGCGTGATGGCGGAAAGGCTCATCATGCTTTTCTGGAAAGTCAGCATCGTGTCGAGCGAGGCAGTGGTCATCGCCAGCGAGGCGCGCCAGGAGGTGAGCCAGAAATCCATCATGTCCTGATGTCCCATGCCGTTAAGCCTTCAAGCTAGACCTCGATTGTGCAGTGCACAACAAGATTTGTGCCATTTGGCCTGCTGACGCCGCGTCTGCGCCCTGATTGCGCCGTGTCCGAATGCGCTTAGATACCGCAAATGCCTGAAGCCGCGCCCTATCCGTTCGAGCCGTCGCCTGCCCGGGGCAGGGTGCTGGTGTTTGATTCCGGTGTCGGGGGACTGACCGTGGCGAGCGAGATCCGCGCGCTCGGGCCGAGGCTAACCGTTCACTATGCCGCCGATACCGGCTTTTTCCCGTATGGGGACAAGTCCGACGAGGCGCTGCGGGCGCGCCTGCCGGTGGTCGCAAAGGCGCTGGTCGAAGCGGCAGAGCCGGACGTGTTCGTCATCGCCTGCAACACGGCGAGCACGCTGGCACTGGAGGAAGTGCGCGCAGCGCTCGGCATTCCGGTTGTGGGCACGGTGCCGGCCATCAAGCCGGCCGCGAAGTTGACCGAGACAGGCACGATCGGCCTCCTCGCCACGCCCGGCACCATCCGGCGAGCCTACACGGCGCGGCTGATCGAGGAGTTTGCGGCCGGCAAGCGCGTGATCCTGCATGGCAGCCTGGAGCTTGTGAAACTCGCCGAAGCGCATGCGCGCGGCGAGGATGTGCCGATCGAGGCCTATGCCGCTGCGCAGGCGCCGCTGTTTGCGGCAGAGGGCGGAGACGAGATTGATACGGTCGTGCTTGCCTGCACGCATTTCCCACTGGTGCGCGGACAGCTGATTGCAACGGCGCCGCGCCCGGTCTCCTACATCGATTCAGGTGCGGCGATTGCGCGGCAGACAATCCGTGTACTGCCTGAAGTTACTCATTCCGGCGGGCAGGGCGGCAAAGCCTTCCTCACCCGCCCGCCGGAAGAGACGGACGGCATAGTGCGCGTCCTCAGACGCTACGGATTTCCGGACATTCAGTTCGTGGCCATCGAGCCGATCGAGATGACTTCGGCGCCTTCCGCCGAGCCATAGAGCGATGGCCAGGGCGCGTCCTGCACTTCGACCACATCGGTTTCACCGAAGCCGTTGAAGCGGGTCGACATCGAACGGCCATAGGCGCCGATATTGCCGATCTCGATATAGTCGCCTTCGGTCAGGCCGGCCGGAAGCCAGATCTTGCCGGGCAGCATGTCTGCCGAATCGCAGGTCGGTCCGTACACGGTGTATTCCACCATGCGGCCGAGCTTGCGCCCGTCAGCCGAGATTGCGCGCATCGGGAACACCCAGTTCTCGTGCACGGCGTCATAGAGCGCGCCATAGGAGCCGTCATTGATGTAGATCGCGCGGCCCTTTGCGAGGTCCACACGCACCAGCAGGCTTTCGGCTTCGGCCACCAGCGCACGGCCGGGTTCGCACCACAGGTCAGCGTTCTCGAGAACGAACATGTTCTCGAACGAACGCATCACCATGGCGACATAATCGTCCATCTCCGGCGGCGTCTTGTCGGCATAGATTGCAGGGAAGCCGCCGCCGACATCGACGATGTCCACGGTCACGCCGGCGTCGATGATGACGCGGCTGGCATCTGCCATTGCAGTCGCCCAGGCCGAAGGTTTCATGGCCTGGCTGCCGACATGGAACGACACACCGACCTCATCCGCATGACGGCGGGCGAGGCGGAGCAGTTCCGCAGCTTCCACGGCATCGGCGCCGAACTTGCCGGACAGCGGCAGGGCCGAGCCTTCGTTCGAGACAGCGATGCGCACGATGATCGTGAGATCTTTCGCATGGCCGGTGGCTTCGAGAATCTTGGTCAGCTCCGCCACCGAGTCGGTCACGAAGATGCGGACGCCATAGTTGAAGTAGGCGCGCTCGATAGCCTTGCGCGGCTTCACCGGGTGCAGGAACGCAATGCGGGCTTCCGGGAAACGGCCGCGGATCAGCTCGATTTCTTTTTCAGAGGCTGCGTCGAAAGAACGGATGCCGCCTTCCCAGAGCGCGTCGAGGACGTGCGGGGCCGGGTTCACCTTCACGGCATAGAAGGACTGCGCCGGAAACTTCTCGACGAACCAGCGGGCAGCCGCCGTCACGCGTTCCGGACGGAAGCAATAGGTCGGCAGCTCGGGCTGTGTGCCACGGGCAACATGATACGGGGTCGCGTAAGTGTGCATGACACCTAACCTCCAAAGGGCTTCAAACCAGCTTTGGGCGTTAGTACAGGGGGCCCCCCTTGTTGTCGGGTTAGCCCAGATGTCCGCCACATCAATTTTCGAGGGTGCAAATAGGGGATAAGACGAGGACTTGCAACAAGAATTTTCGGGTTACGGGTCTTTGTCGCAAAACTGTCGCTTTTTTTCGCGGCGATTGTCACGCAGAGGGCGTATGGCAAAGGCCGGAATCGCCCGTTATTGCGGGCAGGTGAGCGCGGAGACGAGAGATGAGCAGAGTTTTCCAGACCCTGGCAGCGGTAACCTTGTTCGGAGCCCTCCTGGCGGCTTGCGGGCAGAGCGACCTGTCAAAACTGGAAGATGATTCGGCCGTCAAGCCGGTTCCGGCGACGGCCGGTGTGCACCAGAAGATCAAGATTGTCGGCTCCTCCACCGTCGCTCCGTTTTCGCGGACGATTGCCGAGCGGTTCGGGGCGACCACGAGCTTTGCCACCCCGATTGTCGAGTCGACCGGCACCGGCGGCGGCTTCAAGGCCTTTTGCGAGGGCGTCGGCCCGCTGAAGGCGTCAATCGCCAACGCCTCGCGCCCGATCAAGAGCTCCGAGCGTGAGCTGTGCGCGGCGGCCGGTGTGACGGAGATTACCGAAATTCCGATGGGCT
>DNFL01000319.1 GCA_003486945.1 Hyphomonas sp.
TACACGACCTCTTCCGATCTGCACACCGCGGCCGGCCGTGTTGGCGCGCTCGATGTTGGTTTCGTGCCCGCCAACGGCGGCAAGGCGACAGCAGAAATCCTGTCGGGCGGAATGAAAACTGTTGTTCTGCTCGGCGCGGACGAAGTTGATCTGTCGAAACTCGGCAGCGCTCAAGTCATCTATGTCGGTTCGCATGGCGACGCTGGCGCTTCGAAGGCAGATATCGTTCTGCCCTCGGCGGCCTACACCGAAATGACCGCGACTTTTGTGAACACTGAAGGCCGGGTCCAGATGACCAACCGCGCCGTGCAGCCGAAGGGCGAAGCGCGCGAAGGCTGGGCGATCTTCAGGGCTCTCTCCGGCCTGTTCGGCAAGCCGCTTCCCTACGATACGGCAGACGCCTTGCGCGATCTTCTTCGCGGCAAGGCCGGCGAGAATACGCCTTTCTCCGGCCGGGGCTATGCGCCGGGCGCGAAAGGTGTTGAGGCGCTCAAGGCGGCCGCGCCTGCTGCGGCATCTTCGCTGGGCAGCGCACCATTTGCGCCGGTTGTCGACGACTTCTATTTCACCAATCCCATCGCCCGCGCCTCGCGCACGATGGCCGAGTGCTCTGCGCTGGCGACCAGCCTAGACACTGCGGTAGCGGCGGAGTAGGGCGGCGCCATGAGTAATGCCATCGAGTCTCTGGGGAGCTTCTGGGGCCCGCTTCTGGTGCTCGGCCAGATCGGCCTGTTCACCCTTGTGCTGCTCCTGTCGATCGCATTCCTCCTGCTGCTCGACCGAAAGGTCTGGGCCGGTGTGATGATGCGCAAGGGACCGAACGTGGTAGGCCCGTTCGGTCTGCTGCAGTCTTTCGCGGACTTCGGGAAATTCCTGCTCAAGGAAATCGTGATCCCGGCCGGAGCGAACAAGTTCGTCTTCCTGTTTGCGCCGATCCTGACTTGTACGCTCGCGTTTGCGGCCTGGGCGGCCATTCCCGTTGCGCCCGGCACCGACGCTGGCACTAGCTGGGTGGTTGCCGATCTCAACGTCGGCATCCTCTACCTCTTCGCCATCAGCTCACTCGGTGTCTACGGCATCATCATGGGCGGCTGGGCATCGAACTCGAAATATCCGTTCCTCGGCGCGCTCCGTTCGGCGGCGCAGATGGTGTCCTATGAAGTCTCCATCGGCTTCGTGATCATCACGGTGATCCTGCTCGTCGGCTCGATGAACCTCAGCGACATTGTCAACAACCAGGCCGGCGGCCTGCAGAACTGGCACGCGTTCAGTTTCCAGAACTTCCCACTGATCGTCGTCATGTTCCCGATGTTCGTGATCTTCTTCATCTCGGCGCTGGCGGAAACAAACCGTCCACCGTTCGACCTCCCGGAGGCGGAATCCGAACTCGTTGCGGGCTACCAGGTTGAGTATGGCTCGACGCCCTACCTGCTCTTCATGCTCGGCGAGTATCTGAACATCGTCTTGATGTGCGCGATGATGACGATCCTGTTCCTTGGCGGATGGCATGGTCCCGTTGCACTCGGGTCAGAAGTTGTTGGCCAGCTGCCGGTTCTGCTTGTCAGTCTCGCGGGCCTCTTCTGGTTCATGCTGAAGGTGCTGTTCCTGTTCTTCCTGTTCGCGATGGTGAAGGCTATCGTGCCGCGCTACCGCTATGACCAGCTCATGCGCCTTGGCTGGAAAATCTTCCTGCCGACTTCTCTAGCCGCTGTTCTGGTCGTGGCTGGCTATGTCACTTACTTCGGAGTTCAGTCATGAGCCTCGGACAGACCATTCGCGGCGCGCTTCTGACCGACTTCCTAGGTGCCTTCTGGCTTGCCACGGTCGAGATGTTCCGCCGCAAGGCGACCGTGAACTATCCGTTCGAGAAGAACCCGCTTTCGCCTCGCTTCCGGGGCGAGCACGCACTGCGCCGCTATCCGAGCGGCGAAGAGCGTTGCATCGCATGCAAACTGTGTGAGGCAATCTGCCCGGCGCAGGCCATCACCATCGAAGCCGAGCCGCGCGAAGACGGCGCTCGTCGCACCACGCGCTACGACATCGACATGGTAAAGTGCATCTACTGCGGCTTCTGTCAGGAGGCCTGCCCGGTGGATGCCATCGTCGAGGGGCCGAACTTCGAGTTCGCGACCGAAACACGCGAGGAGCTATTCTATGACAAGGAACGGCTGCTGGCGAATGGCGACCGCTGGGAACGGCTGATCGCAAAGAATCTTGAGCTTGACGCGCCGTATCGATAGCGCGCCGAACTGGTTGAGTTGAATGGCAGCGCTGGCTGCCAGATTGGAAGAGGGGCGAGAAGGCTGTGGCACTGATCGCATTTGGATTGATCGCGGCTGTCGTGATCCTATCGGCGTTGTTCGTCATCATGGCGCGCAACCCGGTGCACTCTGTGCTGTGGCTGATCCTCGCTTTTTTCTCGTCGGCCGGCATGCTGGTTCTGATCGGCGCTGAATTCCTCGCGATGCTGCTGATCGTCGTCTACGTCGGCGCGGTCGCGGTGCTGTTCCTTTTTGTCGTGATGATGCTCGACGTGGATTTCGTCGAGTTGAAACAGGGAAGTCTTGGCTACTGGCCATTTGCCCTGCTGATCGGCGCGATCCTGATCGCGGAGATGGCGCTTGTCTGGGCGGCCAGCGGTTCCCTGCCAACCGATGTGTTCGATCCAGCTCCGGGCGCGGCGACGAACGCCGAAGCGATCGGCGCGGTTATGTACACGGAATATCTTCTCTTGTTCCAACTAGCGGGCGGCATCCTGCTGGTCGCAATGATTGGGGCCATTGTCCTGACGCTGCGCCACCGGCCGCATGTCAAACGCCAGAACGTCGCCAAGCAGACCGGCCGGCGCCGCGCAGACGCCATCGAAATGAAAGACCCGGCACCGGGGCAGGGGATCTGACATGATGGAACTCGGCCTCATCCACTATCTCATCGTTTCCGCGGCGCTGTTCACGATTGGCGTTGTCGGCATCTTCGTGAACCGCAAGAACGTTATCGTCATCCTGATGGCGCTCGAACTGATCCTCCTGTCGGTGAACATCAACCTTGTCGCGTTCTCGGTCTTCACCGGAACGATCCAGGGACAGATCTTCGCGATGCTTGTGCTGACCGTTGCCGCTGCTGAAGCCGCCGTCGGCCTCGCGATCCTCGTCGTTTATTTCCGGAACCGCCGCGACATCTCGGTTGAGAATGTCGACCTGATGAAAGGCTGACCCTCAGTATGCTTCCGGATAGCCTGCTCATCTATATCGTCCTGGCGCCCGGCCTCGCGGCGCTCACCGGCCTGTTCCACAAATGGATCGGCGACCGCATCGTCATGTTTGCGACGACCGGCGTTGTGCTTTCCGCAGGTGCACTCTCGCTCTTCCAGCTTTTTGCCTATGTCGCAGGCCTCGGCCATGCTGGCGCAGCGGAACATCATGCAGGCGGTTTCGATGCTTACCTGACAGCGGGCGCCGAAGCCGCAGCTTCCGAGCTGAACCAGCATGTCATCAAGCTGATGCCGTGGATCCATGTCGGCGACTTCAAGGCCGACTGGGCGATCCGGGTGGATGCGCTCTCCATCGTCATGATGGCTGTGATCACGGGCGTCTCCGGTCTCGTGCACCTCTACTCGTGGGGCTACATGAGCGAGGACCCGCACAAGGCGCGCTTCTTCAGCTACCTGTCGCTCTTCACTTTCATGATGCTGATGCTCGTGGTGGCGGACAACTTCATCCAGCTGTTCTTCGGCTGGGAAGGCGTAGGTCTCGCGTCCTACCTGCTGATTGGTTTCTGGTACACCAAGAAGGCGCCGAACGACGCCTCGATCAAAGCCTTCGTGACGAACCGCGTTGGTGACTTTGGTCTCGCGCTTGGCATCATGGCGGTGTTCTTCGTATTCCGCACGGTTGAGTTTGCGCCCGTTCTGGACGCAATCCGCAACAACACTGTCGTCACACCCGTTGCCTTCGCGGAAGCGCTCCCGGCTCGGGAATCCGTGTTCGTATTCCTGGGTGAGCGTGTCTACGCGCTCGAGGTGATCGGCATCCTGCTCTTCATCGGCGCAATGGGTAAGTCGGCTCAGTTCTTCCTGCACGTCTGGCTTCCGGACGCGATGGAAGGCCCGACGCCGGTGTCCGCGCTGATCCACGCGGCAACGATGGTGACCGCAGGTGTTTACCTCGTCTGTCTCCTGTCGCCGATCTATGAGCACACAATCTATGCGGCCGGCATGGTGACCATCGTCGGCGCAGTGACGGCCCTCTACGCCGCAACCGTCGGCATGGCGCAGAACGACATCAAGCGCGTGATCGCCTACTCAACCTGTTCGCAGCTCGGCTACATGTTCTTTGCGGCCGGAGTCGGCGCCTACGAGGCGGCGATGTTCCACCTCTTCACGCACGCCTTCTTCAAGGCGCTCCTGTTCCTCGGCGCAGGCTCCGTCATTCACGGCATGCACCACGAGCAGGATATGCGCCGCATGGGCGGCCTCGCGAAGTTCATGCCGCTGACATACGCCGCGATGATGATCGGCACGATCGCCATCATCGGCCTCGGCCTTCCGCACACGAAGTTCGGCTTCGCGGGCTTCTTCTCCAAGGATGCGATCCTTGAAAGCACATTCGCTGGCGGCACGGCGCAGATCATGTTTGCGCAAGTAGCGTTCTGGTTCGGCCTCGTCGCGGCTTTCCTCACCAGTTTCTATTCATGGCGCCTGATCTACATGACCTTCCACGGCCCGATGGCTTCGGCAGCGCATGGCGATCACCACCACGACGCTCACGCCCACGATGCACAAGGCCAAGACGACCACGGCCATGATCAAGGTCCACATGAAAGCCCACTGACGATGCTGATCCCGCTGGGACTGCTGAGCATCGGCGCGATCTTCGCTGGCGTCTATTTCTATGACGCGTTCGTGGAGAAGCAGAACGAGCTCTTCTGGGCCGGTGCCATCTATCGCGCGGCGGAGAACCATGTGCTGCATGATCGCCACTATGTGCCGGAGTGGGTGCTCTGGGCGCCGCTGGTGGTCACGGTTGGCGGATTCCTGATCGCGACGTTCACCTACTTCTTCAATCGCGGCGTCGGCAAACGTGTGGCGGACAGCGGAGGACCGCTGCACGCTCTGTTCTCGAATAAATGGTACTTCGACGAAATCTACCAGGCCACCCTCGTGCGCGGCTCGGCATTGCTCGGCAATCTCTTCTGGAAGGCTGACAAGAAGATTATCGACGGGATCGGCCCTGACGGAACGGCGAGCCTTGCCAAGTTCAGCGCACGCCAACTTTCGAAAATGCATACCGGGTATCTGTACCACTACGCTTTCGTGATCATCGGTGCGGTGATCGTCTTCGGTGCCGTCCTGTGGCTTCGGACCGGAGGAGCGAACTGATGGGCGGCTTCCCGATCCTGACGGTTATGACGTTCCTGCCGCTGGCAGGCGCGTTCCTCGTGATGCTTGTCCGCGCTGCGACGGCCGGCAGCCGGCAAGGAAGTGCCTCTGCCGAGTCCCGGAAAGCGGTGCTGATGGCGGCGTTCATCATCTCGGCTGCGACGTTTGTCGCATCCGTGGCGGCCTACTTTGCGTTCGATCCTTCGAAGGTGGGATATCAGCTCGTTGAGCAACATGCCTGGTACGGCCCGATCAGCTACAAGCTTGGCGTGGACGGACTGTCTCTGGCGCTGATCCTGCTGACAACTTTCCTCACACCGATCTGCCTGCTCGCCAGCTGGAACTCGATCGAAGAGCGCGTGACGGAATATGTCATCGCCTTCCTCGTACTCGAAACCTTCATGATCGGCGTTTTCACCGCGCTCGATCTGGTGCTGTTCTATATCTTCTTCGAAGCCGGCCTGATCCCGATGTTCCTCATCGTCGGCATCTGGGGCGGCAAGGACCGGGTCTATGCCGCGTTCAAGTTCTTCCTCTACACGCTGATCGGTTCACTGCTGATGCTCGTGGCTGTGGTCTACATGATCCAGGTTGCAGGCTCTGCAGACTTCGAAATGCTGGAGAAGTTCGCCTTCGCGCCGGGGATCCAGACATGGCTCTGGCTGGCTTTCGCGGCATCGTTCGCTGTGAAACTGCCGATGTGGCCGGTGCACACATGGCTTCCGGATGCGCACGTTCAGGCGCCGACGGCCGGCTCCGTCATCCTCGCAGGCGTGCTGCTGAAGATGGGCGGCTACGGCTTCCTGCGCTTCTCGCTGCCGATGTTCCCGGATGCGAGCCAGCTCTTCCAGCCCGCAATGTTCGTGCTGGCGGTGATCGCCATCGTCTACACTTCGCTTGTCGCTTGGCGGCAGACGGACATGAAGAAGCTGATCGCCTATTCGTCCGTTGCGCACATGGGCTTCGTGACGCTCGGCATTTTCGCGTTCAATGAGACCGGTGTTCAGGGCGCCATCTTCCAGATGCTGAGCCACGGCCTCATTTCCGGCGCGCTCTTCCTGATCGTCGGCGTTGTTTACGACCGTATGCACACGCGCGAAATCTCGGCCTATGGCGGCCTGGTAAGCCGCATGCCGATCTACGCATCCTTCTTCATGCTGTTCACAATGGCCAACGTAGGCCTGCCGGGGACCAGCGGCTTCGTCGGTGAGATCCTGACGATGGTCGGCGGCTTCCAGGCCTCGACATGGGCAGCAGCCGGCGCGGCGCTCGGCGTCATCTTCTCGGCAGTCTACATGCTGACCCTCTATCGCCGGACGGTGTTCGGAGAGATCACCAATCCCGCGCTGAACGGCATCAAGGACATGAACCTGATCGAGTGGGTGTGCATTGCACCGCTTGCGTTCCTGACGATCCTGTTCGGTGTCGCACCCAACCTGATCTTTAGTTTCACCGACGGCGCCGCAAACCGCGTCCTGTCGCTCATGGCCGGAGGCCAGTAAGTTATGCTGGACGTCAACGCCATCATCATCGCGGTTGCTCCGGAGCTCTGGCTGGCGTTTGCTGGCCTTGTCGGTGTGCTCGTGGGCGCAGTTCTTGGAGACCGGTTCAACGGCCTGTCCTACAAATTCGGCGCACTCACACTGTTCGGCGCAGCTGCACTTGCCGCGATGCATTTCACCGGCGGCGAAGCCTTTAACGGCCTCGTTCGCACCAACACCTTCGTGAACTTTGCCAAAGTGATCAGCTTCGTGCTGGCAGGCGTCGCGCTACTCATCTCCGAAGGTTTCCTGAAGCGTCACGACACCAGCCGCTATGAGTATGCGCTGCTGGTCATCTTCGCGAGCCTTGGCATGGGCATCATCCTGTCGGCGGCCGACCTGATGACGCTCTACATGGGCATCGAAACACTCAGCCTGTCTTCCTATGTGCTCGCAGCCTTCCACCGGGATTCGGCGCGCTCTTCGGAAGCGGGCCTGAAATACTTCGTTCTCGGGGCGCTTGCTTCCGGCATGCTGCTTTATGGCGCGTCGCTGGTTTACGGCTTCACCGGAACCACCTCGTTTGCAAGCATCGCAGAAGCCGGTCTTTCGACGGGCGCCATGTTCGGCATGGTGCTGATGATCGTAGGCCTTGCCTTCAAGATTTCCGCTGCGCCGATGCACGTCTGGACACCGGATGTCTATGAAGGTGCCCCGACACCTGTCGTCGCCTTCTTCGCATCCGCGCCGAAGATGGCATCGACGGTCGTGTTCGCGAACATCATGTTCACGGTCTTCGCCGATGCGATCAGCCAGTGGCAGATCATCATCTCGATCATTGCCGGCCTGTCGATGGTCATCGGCTCTCTTGGCGCTCTGCTGCAGAACAACATCAAGCGTCTGCTTGGCTATTCTTCTATCGCCAACGTTGGCTATGCGCTCGTCGCCGTCGCGGCCGGCCAGGAACTGGGCGCGGCTGCGCTGCTGACCTTCTCGACCATCTATGTCGTAACGTCGCTTGGCCTGTTTGCCGGCGTGCTCGCCATGCGCCGCCGCGGCGGCATGGTCGAGAATATCAACGAACTGGGCGGTCTCGCGCGTACCAAGCCGATCCTGGCCGTGATGCTCTCCATACTGATCTTCTCAATCGCGGGCCTGCCGCCGTTTGGAGGATTCTTCGGCAAGTTCGAAGTACTTCGCGCTGGTCTTGATGCCGGGCTCCTGCCGCTCGCCATTCTGGTGGTCATCGCATCGGTCATCTCACTCGGTTACTATTTGAAGCTGATCAAGATCATGTGGTTCGATGAGCCGACCGAGCGGTTCGAAACTGTTGAGGTTCCGGTGCTGGCCACTGTGATCCTGACGGCGATCATCGCTGGCCTTGTCTTTATGGTGTTCATCAGCGAGCTTGGAACGGGCGGTTGGGCGACATTTGCTGCGGCGGGGCTGCAGCGTTGAGCGAGACCTGGCCCATCTTCCGGGTGGGCGTGATCGACAGCACCAACACAGAGGCCAAGCGGCGCGCTGTCGGATCGTTTGCAGATCAGTGGATCGTGGCGGACCAACAAACCGCGGGCAGGGGCCGGCAGGACCGCACCTGGCTCTCCCCGCTGGGCAATGTCTACGCCACGGCGCTGTTCCGTGAGCCTGGGGGAATTACCACAGCTTTGAGGGGGCCTTTTGCGTGCGCGCTTGCCGTCAGCGATGTCGTCCGTGAACTCGCGCCTCTCGCGGACGTTCGCCTGAAATGGCCAAACGACGTGCGGGTAGACCGCCGCAAAGTGTCCGGAATCCTCGTTGAAACAGGCGGGACAGGGCAGGAATTTTGGGTAGCCGCCGGGATTGGCATCAATGTGCGCATTGTGCCCGACAACGTGTCCCAACCAGCAACCAGCCTGCTGGAACTGGGCGCTGCCCCATCGACAAGCGCTGAAACGGCGTTCCTCGCCCTTGTCAGGGCCTTTGACCGCCGCCTTGCGCAATGCCGGCAGGGTTTTGCCGGAACACGCGCCGACTGGCTTGAGCGGGCAGAAGCGCTTGGCGGCGCGGTTCAGGTCCGTGCTGGAGACAGCCTGATTGAGGGCATATTTGAGGACCTGGAGGCCGACGGAGCGCTGCTGCTCCGATTGCCGGATGGGTCCCGCCGTTCCATAAGGGCCGGTGAAATCGAGATCCGAGGGAGCTGACTTGGCAATGTTGCTGGCAATTGACGTCGGAAACACAAACACTGTTTTCGCCCTTCATGACGGCGAGAAATGGGTCCACAGCTGGCGCAGCGCAACGGATTCGACGAAGACCGCCGACGATCACGCCTCCTGGCTCTGGCGCCTCGCTGATATGCACGGGGTCGACATGTCAGGTATTAAAGGCTGCGTTGTCTCTTCTGTGGTTCCGCAGGCACAATTCAACTTCCGGAATCTGGCGCGCCGGTATCTCGATATCGAGCCAATGTTTGTGGGCGACAAGGACCTGAAAACCGGCATCGAGATCCGCGTCCGCCACCCGGAGCAGGTTGGCGCCGACCGGATTGTTTCCGCGCTTGGAGCTCATGTGGCCTATCCTGGTCCTCTGATCGTCATCGACAGCGGTACGGCCACGACACTTGATGTCGTCGGAGAAGACGGTGCTTTCGAGGGTGGCATCATTTCCCCTGGCATTTATCTCTCAATGCGCGCCCTGCACGAGGCCGCCGCACAGCTCCCGCGCATTGCGATTCAGAAGCCGCCGCAGGTGATTGGAACTGACACCGTCTCTGCCATGCAATCCGGTGTTTTCCTTGGCTACATCGAGTTGATCGACGGTCTCGTACGCCGCATCAAGGCAGAGTATGGCAAACCGATGACCGTTGTCGCAACCGGCGGTGTAGCGTCCCTGTTTGAAGGCGCGAGCGAAACAATCGACCATTACGATCAGGACGTCCTCATCCGAGGACTCCTCGAAATCTGGAAACGGAATAGCTGACACTTATGCCGGATACCGCCGCACTCTCTGACGAACTCGTGTTCTTGCCGCTCGGCGGATGCGGCGAGATCGGTATGAACCTAAACGCCTATGGCTATGGCCCGGCGCATTCGCGGCACTGGATTCTGGTCGATGTGGGCGTCACGTTTGGCGGGCTGGACACGCCGGGCGTGGAATTGATCTGCGCAGACCCGGCCTACCTCATAGGCGAACAGATTGACGCCGTGTTCCTGACGCACGCGCATGAAGACCATATCGGTGCCATCGGGCTTCTCTATCCTCTGTTGAGAACCCGGGCGCCAATTTATGCAACGCCGTTCACGGCCGAGCTCGCCCGCAACAAGTTGCAGGAGCGCGGCGTCGATACGCGAGCCTTGAAGACACTCTCACTTGAAGCCACTGTACAGGCAGGCCCATTTTCTGTCCGCTACGTGACGCTGACGCACTCGATTCCCGAGCCAAATGCATTGGCAATCGAGACTCCGGCCGGACTTATTCTGCACACCGGTGACTGGAAAATTGATCCCGAGCCGTTGATCGGCGCACGGACAGATATCGAAGGGCTCACCGCGCTTGGAGATCGCGGTGTGCTCGCAATGATCTGCGACTCCACAAACGTTTTCGAAAGCGGCGAGTCCGGTTCCGAAGATACTGTCCGCAAAGGTCTGATAGAACTGGTCGCAAAACAAACTGGCGCAGTGGCTGTAACGACATTCGCTTCCAATGTCGCGCGCGTGCGTTCCATCATCGAAGCGGCCAATGCGGCCGACCGCAGCGTCTGCCTCGTCGGGCGCAGCATGCACCGCATCACCTCGGCCGCGAAAGCAGTGGGCATTCTCCCGGCAAACCTCGAATTCGTGGACGAGTCCGAGGCGGGCTTCGTGCCGCGCGAAAACATTCTCTATCTCTGCACCGGCAGCCAGGGCGAACAGAACGCAGCCCTGTCAAGGATCGCGCGCGGAGATCATCGTCACGTTTCCCTCGGCGAAGATGACACGGTGATTTTTTCGTCGCGCCTGATTCCCGGCAATGAAACGCAGGTCTACGGCCTCCAGAACGCGCTCGCCGAACAAGGCATCCGTATTATCACGCCAAGGATGGTGCCGGAGCCTATTCACGTCTCCGGCCATCCGTGCCGGGATGAATTGCGCCGAATGTATCAGTGGGTGCGCCCCCGCATTGCGGTGCCCGTCCACGGCGAGCGACGCCACATCATGGAACACGCTGCATACGCCAAATCCCTGCAGGTGCCGCAGTCGATTACTCCGCGAAATGGCAGCCTCATCCGGCTTGCCCCGGGCAATGCTGAGATCCTCGACGAAGTGCCATCAGGCAGGCTCATGCTGGACGGTGGCCGCCTCGTTCCGGAAGGCGCCGAAGGTCTCATCGAACGCAAACGCCTCTCTTACAGCGGAATAATCTTCGCAACCCTTAGCCTCGACGATACCGGAGCTGTGGTCGACGGTCCCGTCGTTGCCGTAAAGGGCCTGTCCGAAACAGATGGCCGCACGGCGGACGAAAGCCTCGAACCTCTGGAAGTGGCCGCCACGCGCGCCGTAGAAGGCATGAAGCGCAAGGACAGGCTGGAAGATGAAGTGGTGGAGCGCGTCGTCGGTCGCGCCCTGCGAAAAGCTTGCGAAGCCGAATTTGGCCTCCGGCCATTAATTGAAGTGATTGTACTGAGGAGCTGAAGCGCCATGAGCGAATTCAAGATCGGACCACTGAATCATGTCGGCGTTGCCGTCCCCGACATCAACGCCGCCTGCGAAACCTACCGGACACTCTACGGCGCGACGGATATCACCACGCCTTTCGATATGCCCGAGCAGGGCGTGAAGGTTTGCTTCGTGAACCTGCCCAACAGCCAGATCGAACTGATCGAGCCGCTGAACGAAGCTTCGCCGATCGCCAACTTCCTCAAGAAGAATCCAGCCGGCGGCCAGCATCATGTCTGTTTTGAAGTCGCCGATATCCATCAAGCGGTTACAGAGATGGAGAAGCGTGGTGCAACCGTACTCGGAAAGCCGCGCATCGGGGCGCATGGCACGCTGATCATCTTCGTGCACCCCAAGAACTCGAACGGCGTCCTGGTCGAGCTGATGGAAACGCCCAAAGGCCACCACTGATGACCATTGCCGGCGGTATCATCGTCTTTGTCCTGGCCTGGTGGATCTGTTTTTTCATGGTCCTGCCCATTGGCGTGAAAGGCCAGTGGGAAGACGATTCGACCACGCCAGGCACGGAAGAGGCCGCCCCCAAAAATCCGATGCTTGCCAAAAAGGCCCTCTGGGCGGCCGGCGGCGCTGTAGTTGTTACAGTTGTCGCTGCATTGGTGATCCCCCTGCTGCTTGCACAGTAGCCGGGCGACCGGCTAGGTGAGCATCGCTAACCATCTGAAAGAGAAAGCTTCCATGCGTCTGTCGAACTACTTCCTGCCCGTTTCCAAGGAAGCGCCGTCGGACGCAGCCATCGTCTCGCACCAGCTGATGCTGCGCACCGGCATGATCCGCCAGAACGGAGCCGGCATCTATACTTGGCTGCCGCTCGGCTACCGCGTCCTCAAGAAGATTGAACAGATCGTCCGCGAGGAAATGAACCGGGCAGGGGCTGTCGAACTGCTGATGCCGACGCTTCAGCAGGCTGACCTCTGGCGCGAGTCCGGCAGGTATGAGGCCTATGGCAAGGAAATGCTCCGCATCAAGGACCGGCACGACCGGGAGATGCTCTACGGCCCGACCAACGAAGAGCTTATTACGGATGTCTTTCGTACTTACGTAAAAAGCTACAAGCAGCTGCCGCTGAACCTCTATCACCAGCAGTGGAAGTTCCGCGACGAAGTGCGTCCGCGTTTCGGTGTGATGCGTGGCCGGGAGTTCCTGATGAAGGACGCCTACTCCTTCGACCTGACGGAAGAAGATGCGCGCAAGGCTTATCGCCGGATGTTCTGCGCATATCTCAACGCGTTCGACCGCATGGGTCTAACCGCTATTCCGATGCGCGCCGACACCGGCCCCATCGGCGGCGATCTCAGCCACGAATTCATCATCCTTGCGGATACCGGCGAAAGCGCCGTGTTCTGCGACCGGGAGCTGCTGAACATGCCTGCGCCGGGCCTCGATCTCGATTTCGAGTCCGACCTACAGGCTGTCGTCGAACAACGCACACGCTACTATGCAGCGACAGAGGAAATGCACGACACCAAGGCGTTCGAAGCTTTGCCGGCAGAACGTCAGGTTTCTGCGCGCGGTATCGAAGTCGGTCACATTTTCTATTTCGGCACGAAGTATTCCGAGCCGATGAACGCCGTTGTTCAGGGTCCGGACGGTCAGATGGTCCCGGTACAGATGGGCAGCTATGGCATCGGCGTCTCGCGCCTCGTCGGCGGCATTATCGAAGCCAGCCACGACGAAAACGGAATTGTCTGGCCCGAAGCGGTCGCGCCTTTCGATGTCGGTCTAATAAACATGCGCCCGGGTGACGCCGCCTGCGATGCCGCCTGTGAAAAGCTCTATGCGGCGATGACAGCTGCAGGCCGCGATGTGCTCTATGACGATACCGACGACCGCGCCGGCGCAAAATTCGCACGCATGGACCTTATCGGCCTGCCCTGGCAGACAACGGTCGGCCCGCGCGGCGTTGCCGAGGGTAAGGTGGAGGTCAAAAATCGCAAGTCTGGCGAAAAGCATGATGTTAGCATCGAAGACATGCTGGCGCAGCTGAAAGCCTCCTGATGAGCAAAGCGTCGTCTGCCATGCCCTTCGGCAAGCTGGAGCGGACACTGGCTCTGCGCTACCTGCTCGCGCGCCGCGAGCACGGCGGAGCCAGTCTAATCGCAATCATTTCCTTCATCGGCATATTCTTTGCCGTGGCGGCGCTGATCATCACCATGTCCATCATGAGCGGCTTCCGCGCGACCTTGCTCGATGCCTTGCTCGGCGGTGAGCCGCACATCGCCGCCGCCGTCGATGGCATGCCGCAGGAAGATGCTGATGCCATCGCCGGGGTGATCGCCGGCGTCCCGGATGTTGTTAGCGTATCGCCTTACATCGAACAGTTCGTGCTTCTGTCTGCGAACGGTGTCCGCACCGGCGGTGTCGTGCGCGCGATACCGCCCGACGATCTCAAGACGATGCCGATCTTCAAGGATGGCGGCGCCGGCGCAATCGCTTCCGGTTTCGGAGAAGGGCGCAATGGCGGCAACGTCATCATGATCGGCCAGTATCTCGCAGCCAATCTCGGGCTCGGCGTGGGCGATCAGGTTGAGGTCGTCACCTCCCAGATGCGCTCCGGCCCCGTCGGCCAGACACCGATCAGTAAGGCCTATGTCGTTGGCGATATCTTCCGCACAGGAAGCGCGCAGCTCGACAACGTCTATGTGTTCATGCCGATGCAGCAGGCGCAGATCCTGTTCCAGTCCAAGGGCCGTTACCAGTACCTCGACATCCGCGTGAAAGACCCGGACACGACAGAAACAGTTATGCGCCGCATTTCGGATGCAACCGGCTACAGCCTGCTGCTGCGCGACTGGCAAACCAAAAACCGGACCTATCTCGGCGCGCTGCGCACTGAGCGTGTGATGGTCCGCCTGCTTGTCACCATCATCATGATGATCGCGACACTGAACATCATCGTTGGTGTCGTCATGCTCGTGAAGAACAAAACGCGCGACATCGCCATCCTGCGCACCATCGGGCTCAGCCGCGCCGGCGTATTGCGCGTATTCCTCATGGTGGGCACGGCGCTCGGCAGCCTTGGCGCATTGCTAGGAATGGTCGTTGGCGTGCTGTTCATCATAAACATCGGTCCCATCGAGGCGCTGATCAATCTGGCGATTGATGGAGAGGTTTTCCCCGCGGAGCAGTACGGCCTTGACCATCTCCCGGCCGTGCTCGACTGGAACGAAGTTTTCAGCACAGGCGCCTATGCGCTGCTGATGTCGATGTTCGTCTCGATCCTTCCCGCCATGTGGGCCTCCTCGCAGGATCCCGTCAAAGCCTTGAGGTTCGAATGAGCGCCGCGCCCGTCCTTGAACTCCGCGCCATCGAACGCACTTACAAGACAAGTGCAGGTGCCCTGCATGTCTTGCGTGGCACTGACTTGACGATCGCGCCCGGAGAGCTTGTCGGTCTCGTCGGCCCATCCGGCTCAGGCAAGTCCACGCTTCTGCACACCGCTGGACTGCTTGAAGAACCGGAAGCCGGCGAAGTCATCCTTGATGGCTCAGATTGCCTTAAGCTCAATGAGAATGGCCGCACGGCCATCCGCAGGCTGAAGGTCGGTTTCGTCTACCAGTTCCACCACCTGCTTCCCGAATTCAACGCCATCGACAACGTGGCGATGCCCCTGATGATCGCCGGCGTGAAGAAAAAAGCCGCGCGGGAAAAGGCGGCAAAGCTGCTGGATGAAATGGGCCTTGCCGAAAGAATGGATCACCAGCCGGCCCAGCTTTCCGGCGGCGAGCAGCAACGCGTCGCCATCGCCCGCGCGCTAGCCAACGATCCTCGCCTCGTCATCGCAGACGAACCAACCGGAAACCTTGACCCCGCGACCACCGAGCGGGTCTTCGCGACCCTGATCAAGATGGTCCGGGAAGAGGGGGCTGGGGTTTTGGTGGCCACGCATAATCTGGCGCTTATCCGGCACATGGACCGGGTTCTGACCCTTCAAGACGGCAAACTAGTGGATTTCCAGAGCTGAGAAGCTGTGGATGGTGGCCGCTTCGGCTTGGCGCCGGGGGTGATTCGGTGAGACATTCACCGCAGAGGTATCTGCCATGACCGCTCCGGTTTTCATCCCATTGGCCATCCGGTCGAGCTATTCCCTGCTCGAAAGCATGATCTCGCCCTCAGACGTTGCCAAATGGTGCAAGGCCTACGGCGTGCCGGCTGCGGCGATCTCGGACCGCAACAACCTGTTCGGCGCCCTCGAGTTCTCTCTCAAGCTGGCGGAAAGCGGTCTCCAGCCGATCATGGCTTGCTGTTTTGATGTTACGGACGGTGTTCCGCGGTCGGAGCCGTCACGGGTCTCTCTCTATGCTCAGAACGAGGTAGGCTATCGGCGGCTGATGTTCCTGTCTTCTCGCGCGTTTCTGGATGCGCCGGACGGTGTGCCGAAACTTCATCGGCGCTACCTACTTGAGGAGACGGAAGGTCTTATCCTTCTCACCGGCGGCGCCGAAGGCGAAGTCGCCCGGCACATTCTGAAATCCAGGATGACTGACGCGCGCACGGAGCTCTCCACGCTCGCTGCAGCGTATCCCGGCAGGTGCTATGTCGAGATCACCCGCCACGGCACACAGGCGGAATTGAAAACCGAAGCGGGCCTCACCGAACTCGCTTACGAACTCGGCCTGCCGCTTGTGGCAACGCATGACGCGCGTTTCATGAAGCCTGCCGACCGAAATGCGCATGACGCTTTGATGTGCATCGCAAATGGCGAGTATCTCGGACAGGACGACCGCAAGAGGGTCGAAGCTTCCCAATACCTTCAGTCTCCTGAGGAGATGGCCGATCTGTTCGCCGATCTTCCCGAGGCTTTGCAGTCATCGGTCGAGATTGCTCAACGCTGCGTGGTTCGCGCACAGATGCGCAATCCCATTCTTCCGGCCTTCAGCAAGGGCGGAAGATCAGAAGGCGACGAGTTGCGCCTGCAAGCGCGCGAGGGCCTCGAAGGGCGCCTGCGCCAAGCCGACCGTCTGTATGCAGACAAGATCCAATACGAAGAGCGGCTGGAGTACGAACTCGGTATAATCGAGCGGATGGGCTTTCCCGGCTACTTTCTGATCGTTTCGGACTTTATCAAATGGGCCAAGGCAAACGGCATTCCTGTTGGTCCGGGTAGGGGATCGGGTGCGGGGTCGCTCGTCGCGTGGGCGCTGCTCATTACTGACCTTGATCCAATCCGGTTCGATCTCCTGTTCGAACGCTTCCTCAACCCCGAACGCGTTTCGATGCCGGACTTCGACGTGGACTTCTGCCAGGAGCGCCGCGGAGAAGTCATCCGCTACGTGCGGGACAAGTATGGCGCAGACAGTGTCGCAATGATCATCACGTTTGGCACGCTGCAAGCCAAGGCCGTGGTGCGCGATGTCGGCCGCGTGATGCAGATGCCTTATGGTCAGGTCGACCGCCTCGCCAAGCTGATTCCGTTCAATCCGGCAAAGCCTCCAACGTTGGACGAAGCCATTGCGGCAGAGCCGAAGTTCGATGAAGAAATCTCGGCAGATGCGCGCGTAGGAGAACTGATCGAAACAGCGCGGTCGCTTGAGGGCCTTTACCGCAACGCAGGCACGCACGCAGCCGGAGTTGTCATCGCGGACCGCCCGCTTGTTGAACTCGTTCCGCTCTACAACGATCCGCGCGCTGAATTGCCTGCCACGCAGTTCAACATGAAATATGCTGAAATGGCCGGCCTCGTGAAGTTTGACTTCCTCGGCCTTAAGACGCTGACAGTTATCGACCGTGCCCTGAAGTTCATTGAGGCCGGTCAGAAGACGATCGGTCCCGCTTGGACAAGTCTCGACGATGCGGCGAGCTACGATCTCATGGCGAGCGGCGAAACGCTCGGCGTGTTCCAGCTCGAAGGCGCGGGCATGCGCGACACGCTGCGCCGCGTGCGTCCGAACAATATTGAAGACCTGATCGCAATTATCTCGCTCTACCGTCCGGGCCCGATGGAGAACATCCCGGTCTATGTTCAGGGCAAGGAAGACCCGTCATCGGTAACCTATCAGCATCCGGACCTTCGCCCGGTGCTGGAAGCGACCTACGGCGTACCTGTCTATCAGGAACAGGTCATGCGTATGGCGCAGGAGATTGCCGGCTACTCACTTGGCGAAGCTGATCTTCTGCGCCGCGCAATGGGCAAGAAAAAGCTGGAAGAGATGATCGCCCAGCGAAAACGCTTTGTTGATGGCGCCGCATCCAACAAGGGAATGAAGGAGAACCTCGCGAACGAGATCTTCGACACGATGGAGAAGTTCGCCGGCTATGGTTTCAACAAGTCGCACGCGGCCGCCTACGCTCTGATCGGCTATCAGACTGCCTATCTGAAGTGCCATTTTCCGGTTGAGTTCCTTGCGGCGTCGATGAGCCTTGATATCGGCAACACGGACAAGCTTGCGGCGTTCTTTCAGGAGGCCAAGCGCCTTCGCATTCCGGTTCTCGCGCCGGACATCAACACATCGACCGCCGATTTTGACGTACGCAATGGGGCAATCGTCTATGCGTTAGGCGCCCTCAAAGGGGTCGGACTTGAGGCCATGAAACATGTCTGCAATGTGCGGAGCGAAGGCGGGCCGTTCGCCGATCTGTTTGAATTCGCAGAGCGGGTCGATCCCAGGCATGTGAACAAGAAGGCCTTCGAATCCCTCGCCCGGGCAGGGGCCTTCGATGGTCTTGAACAAAACCGCGCCCGCGTCCTTGATGCTGCCGGAACCCTGGCCCAGCACGCGGCAAGTGCGGCCGGCGACCGTCAGGGAGGCCAGGCCGGCCTGTTCGCCGACGCCGAACCTGCGCTCCGCCCACCTTTGCCAAACCCGCGCAACTGGACCTCCCAGCAGAAGCTCGATGAAGAGTTCAAAGCCATTGGCTTCTACTTCTCAGGCCACCCGCTTGATGACGTGCTAACCTCCCTCGACCGCGACCGGATGACCCTGATCATGGAAATCGAGGAGCGGGCTGGGGAAGGCCGTCCTCTCGAAATGATTGGAATCGTGCGTGCCCGCACCGACAAACCTGGTCGGAATGGGGGCAAATACGCCTTCCTGACGGTTTCGGACCCCACCGGAGAGCGCGAAATGGCAGTCTATTCGGACGCTCTATACCAGTACAGCGACCTCCTCCGCCCCGGGAAAGCCATCGCCTTGACGGTATCGGTCCGGCAGAACGGGGAGGAAACCCGGCTGATCGTGGAACGGGCAGTAGAACTGGAATCTGCAAGAATATCAAAGCCTTCGGGCTTGCTCGTCGTTCGTCTGGCGCCGGGGGCAAATCCGGCTGAACTGGCGCAGGTCGTCCAGCTGCTCGAAGGCCTGTCGGACCCCGACAGGGGCGGAATCCACCTGGAAATGCCGCTCGAAGACGGCCGGACGGTAACGGTAAAGCTTCCGCAGACCTACACGATCAGCCTGAAGGCCCAGCGGGCCCTAAAGGACATTCCC
>DNFL01000285.1:0-3953 GCA_003486945.1 Hyphomonas sp.
CGTCTGACGTCACGTCACGGCTTGATCTCAGGGACCGCGGTTATTTCATCGTTTCGTTGCACCGTGAGGAGAACGTGGACAGCGCCTCGAGACTTTCCGCTTTGGTCGACGCGCTGAATCGGATCGCGGCACAGTATGACATGCCTGTCATCGTCTCGACCCATCCGCGCACGCGCAAGCGGCTGGACGTTCTGGATAGCGTGAGGCTTGACGAGCGTGTGCAGTGGATGAAGCCCTTTGGCTTCCATGACTACAACAAACTGCAAATGCGCGCCTTTTGCGCAATCTCAGACAGCGGAACCATCGCCGAGGAAAGCTCGATCCTCGGCTTCCCTGCCATCACTCCGCGAGATGCCATCGAGCGCCCCGAAGGCCTGGATGTCGGCTGCCTGATCATGACCGGGCTGAACCCTGACACGATCCTTGACGGAATCGCAGCCATTACGCGTGGCTTTTCTGACCGTTTGGCAGCGGGTCTCGCGCATCCAGTTCCGGCGGACTACCGCATCGCCAACACCTCCGAGCGTGTAGTGAACCTGATCCTCGGCACCGCGCGACTGTCGAATTCGTGGGACGGAATCCGGAACCATGCCTAGCACATCGCCGATAATTCTGATCGGCGCCGCGCGGTCAGGGACAAAGTTCCTACGTGATGTGCTAGCATCGGGCGCAGGAACGGCGGCTGTTCCTTATGATGTAAATTACGTCTGGCGTTACGGCGCCGAAGGGGCCTTGGATGACGTGCTTGATCCGGCGATGCTCACATCGCGGCGGAAGGAATTCATCCGGAGGACCTTGCGCGTGCTCGCCAAAGTTGGTCCGGACGATATTCTGATCGAAAAGACCGTCGCAAGCACCCTGCGCGTGCCGTTTGTCGAGGCGGTGTTCCCCAATGCCCGCTATATCCATCTGATTCGCGATGGCCGCGAGGTGGCCGAAAGCGCCACGCGCCAGTGGGAGGCGCCGCCGAACTGGTCGGCGCTGGCACAGAAAGTTCGTGACATTCCGATCCGGAACTTGGGCTATGTCGCCTGGTTCGGCTGGAATCTCGTCAAGGGCCTCGGCGCTGGGCGCATGGGCGGCAACGTGTGGGGACCGCGCTTCCCCGGCATCGATGCCGTGGCCGAAGAAGCTCCGCTGTCGCGGGTCTGTGCCCAGCAATGGCTCGAGTCATACACCCGGGCCAGCGCGGATCTGCCACGGGTGGCCCAGGCCGAAAGCCGCGTCTTCACCATCCGCTACGAGGATCTGATCCGTGACGAGACCGCGCTCGTGTCCCTCCTGGACCAGTTGGGCCTGCCCGACCAAGAGACGATCCTCACCGCCTTCCGCCGCAAGCTCCGACCGAACGAGCCGCAGGTCTGGCGCAACCTGCCGCAACCTGATCTGGAAATGTTCGACGAGATCCTGACGCCCGCCCTTACGAATCTTGGATATGTTGCATGAAGCAGAGCGTTCCCTTTTTTCGGCCCAGCATCGGCAAGGACGAGATTGCCGCGGTGGTCGAGAGCCTACGAAGCGGCTGGTTAACCACCGGCCCGCAGACCGCGGCGTTTGAAGCTGAGTTCCGTGAGTATATGGGCGGCAATGTTCATGTCGTTGCGGTAAACTCGGCGACCGCGGCCCTGCATCTGGGGCTCGACGCTCTCGGTGTCGGCCCGGGCGACGAAGTTATTGTACCGACCATGACCTTCACCGCAACAGCCGAGGTCGTCCGCTACCTCGGGGCTCAGCCCGTGTTCGCCGACATGGATCCGGCGACGCTTTGCTTGAACCCGGCCACTGCCGCAGCGGCGATCACGCCGCGCACTAAGGTCATTATGCCAGTGCATTTCGGCGGCCGTGCCTGCGACATGACGGCGCTTCGTGCCCTGGCCGATGAGCAAGGGTTATCCATCCTCGATGATGCGGCTCATGCCTTGCCCACGCATCATCGCGGCGCCTTGATCGGCAGCCCCGCAGCCTTGGCCGATGTTACGGCATTCAGTTTCTATGCTAACAAGACCATGACCACCGGCGAGGGCGGGATGCTGGTTACGGCCGATGACACGATCGCTGCCAGAGCCCGCAAGATGCGGCTACACGGGATCGACCGCGACGTCTTTGACCGTTTCACCAACGTCAAGGCCAGCTGGGCCTATGACGTGGTCGAAGCGGGCTACAAATACAACCTGACCGACCTCGCCTCGGCGATCGGCCGTGTCCAGCTGCGCCAAGTCGCCGACTTCCGCGCCCAACGTGCCCGGCTTGCCGCTCGCTATGACGCGGCCTTCGCCGGCCTGCCGCTGACGCTGCCGCCCCATGAAGCCGAAGGGGATACTCATTCCTGGCATCTATACATCGTGCAAGTCAGCCCCGACGCCCCGGTGACCCGCGACGGTTTCATTCAGAGGCTGCAGGATGAAGGCATCGCCACCTCGGTGCATTACCGCCCGCTTCACCAGATGACCTATTGGGCGCCGATGACCGAAGGCCGGAGCTTTCCGGCCGCAAACGCCTATTTCGGGCGTTGCGTCAGCCTGCCGCTGTTCATGTCCATGAGCGACGCCGAACAGGACCAGGTGATCGAGGTCGTCCGAGACGTGCTGGCAGTGTCGTAATGGCTTTCGTCGACAGGAGGGGTGTCGCCGGACATCTCGTGAAACGCATCGTCGACGGATCGGTGGCACTGAGTGCTCTGTTCGTCCTGTCGCCGGTTCTGGCCATTGCCGCGCTTGGGATCAAGATGGCCTCGCCAGGCCCAATCTTCTACCGAGCCCGGCGCATCGGGAAGGGCGGGACCATCTTCTCGATGCTCAAGTTCAGGACCATGCATGTGAACAGCGACCAAGCCAGCGCCATCACCGCGCCGGGCGACCTCCGGATATTCGGCTTCGGCCTCTGGCTGCGGTGCCTAAAGATCGACGAATTGCCACAGTTCTGGAATATCCTGATCGGTGATATGTCGTTGGTCGGACCCCGACCCGAAGACCCTATGATCGTCGAGCGCGACTACACGGAATGGATGCGCGAAACGCTGCTGGTCGCGCCGGGTGTGACAGGCCCCGGATCGGTCTACGGTTATCTCTATGGGGAAGCCCTGCTTGACACGGCTGATCCTGAGGGTAGCTACGCCCGCCATCTGCTACCGCCGAAACTGGCGCTGGAACGGGCCTATATGGAGCGCGCCAGCGTGCTGGGCGATCTAGACTACGTCATGCTGACCGCCGCCGCCATCCTCGCCACAGTCCTCGGCCGCCAATTGCCCTTGCCCGCCGAAGATGTCGCCCAGGCCCGCCGATGGGCGCCCGAAGGCCCCTTTCCCAAGGTGCGCCGCGAATGAGAATTCTGCTCACCCATCGCTATTTCTGGCCAGATACAGCGCCCTATGGCCTGATCTTGCGTCAGCTTGGTGAAGACCTTTCCGATGCCGGGCGCGAGGTGTCGGTCTTCACGTCGAAACCCTCGTACGGAAAGGACTTGGAGGGCGCTCCTTCGCGTGCGCAGCTTGGCAAGTTGAATGTTCGCCGAATCCGGGTTCTGCCCGATCCCCGCTCCCTGCCGCCCATCCGGGTCTTCAACATGCTGCACTATTGTGCAGCGCTCTTCTTTCACGTGCTAGGCGCACGCGCCGATGTCGTCACTGCCGGAACGTTCCCGCCGGTCCTAGCAGGCTGGAGCGCCAGCCTAGCGGCTAGGACGACTGGAGCGCGGTTCATATACCATGTTCAGGACATCCACCCCGAACTCTCCGTCCAAACCGGCGACCGGTTGGGACGCGGACTGGCGGCGCGCCTACTGCGCTGGCTCGACAACCAGACGCTGCGCAGGGCCGATACCATCGTCACCCTTTCCGAGGACATGGCCGAGACCCTGCGCGCGCGCGGCCTTGGCGATCTGCCTATCGCCGTCCTCAACAACCCGCCCCTCAAGGCCACGGAACCAATGGACCCGCCGCCGGAGCTGATCAAGCC
>DNFL01000285.1:4129-4256 GCA_003486945.1 Hyphomonas sp.
CCCGCCGCCGGAGCTGATCAAGCCCGAAGGCCGGGTCAGGGTGATCTTCGCCGGCAACCTTGGACGGTTCCAGAACCTCCCCCTCTTGGCCGAAGGCGTCGCGCGGTGCTTCGTGGCCCACCCAAAC
>DNFL01000007.1 GCA_003486945.1 Hyphomonas sp.
GACGGCCTGAAGCCGGTGCACCGGCGCATCCTCTATGCGATGAATGAAGGCGGCAACACGCCGGACAAGCCCTACAAGAAATCCGCAAACATCGTCGGCTCGGTGATGGGTAACTACCACCCGCACGGCGACAGCGCGATTTATGATGCGCTCGTGCGCATGGCGCAGCCCTTCTCGATGGGTGTGATGCTGGTCGACGGCCAGGGCAACTTCGGCTCTATCGACAACGACCCGCCCGCGGCGATGCGTTATACCGAAAGCCGGATGACCAAGGAGGCAACCTACCTCCTCGCCGATATCGACAAGGACACGGTCAATTTCCAGCCGAACTATGACGGCTCGCAGAAAGAGCCGGTGGTGCTGCCTGCGCAGTTCCCGAACCTGCTGGTCAATGGAGGCGGCGGCATCGCGGTCGGCATGGCCACGAACATTCCGCCGCACAATCTCGGCGAGATCATCGATGCGACGCTCGCGCTGATCGACAATCCGGCGATCACGGAAGAGGCTCTGTGCGATATTGTTCCGGGTCCGGACTTTCCGACAGGCGGACTGATCATGGGCCTCTCCGGCAGCCGCAAGGCGCTGTTGACCGGGCGCGGCAGCGTGATCATCCGTGCCAAGACGGATATCGAACGCGCCAAGAATGGCCGCGAAGCCATCATCGTCACCGAGATTCCCTATCAGGTGAACAAGGCGGCGATGATCACCAAGATCGCGGAACTTGTGCGCGAGAAGAAGATTGAGGGCATCTCGGATCTGCGCGACGAATCCGATCGCAACGGCATCCGCGTCGTCGTCGAGCTGAAGAAGGATGTCAGCGCGGACGTCGTGCTGAACCAGCTCTATCGCTACAGCCAGATGCAAAGCTCGTTCGGCGTCAACATGCTGGCGCTGAACGGCGGCCGGCCGGAGCTGATGAACCTGCGCAAGGTGCTCGAATGCTTCGTCGCCTTCCGCGAGGAAGTGGTTGTCCGCCGCACCAAGTTCGATCTCGGCAAGGCGCGCGACCGCGCGCACGTCTTGGTCGGCCTCGCGCTGGCGGTTGCCAACATTGACGAGATCATTCGCATAATCCGCAACTCGCCTGATCCGGGCACGGCGCGCGAACGCCTGCTTGAGAAGGCATGGCCGCAGCAGGACATGGGCCCGCTGATCGACCTGATTGCTGACCGGCGCACGCGCCGCGGTCCTGAAGATGGCACCATCTACCTCTCCGACGAGCAGGCCCGCGCCATCCTGAACCTGCCGCTGCACCGCCTCACCGGCCTTGGCCGCGACGAGATCGGCAATGAGGCGAAGGGCCTTGCCGAAAAGATTGCGGACTACCTGGATATCCTCCGTTCCCGGACGAGGATCCTGGGCATCATCAAGGGCGAGCTGAACGAGGTGAAAACCAAGTTCGCCATCCCGCGCCGATCCGCCTTCACCGAAGGCGGCGTCGACATGGACGACGAAGACCTCATTGAGGTCGAAGACATGGTCGTCACCGTCACGCATGGCGGCTATGTTAAGCGCACGCCACTCGCCGCCTACCGCACGCAGAACCGCGGCGGCAAGGGCCGCTCCGGCATGGCGATGAAGGACGAGGATTTCGTCGTGCGCGTGTTCACGGCCACGACACATACGGAGATCCTGTTCTTCTCCTCCGCCGGCATCGTCTACAAGGAGAAGGTGTGGCGCCTGCCGATCGGCGGGCCGACCTCACGCGGCAAGGCGCTGGTCAACATCTTCCCGCTCGCCGTCAATGAACGCATCGAGAGCGTGCTGCCGCTGCCCGACAGCGAGGAGGCGACCGAACATCTCGATGTCATGTTCGCCACGCGCTCCGGCAATGTCCGCCGCAACAAGCTCGCCGATTTCATCCGCGTGAACCGCGCCGGCAAGATCGCGATGAAGCTGGATGAGGGCGACGGCATCGTCTCGGTGCAGGTCTGTTCCGAGAAGGATGACGTGATGCTTACCACCGCGCTCGGCCAGTGCATCCGCTTCGACGTCACTGAAGTGCGCGTCTTTGCTGGCCGCGACTCTACAGGTGTGCGCGGTATCAGGCTGGCGGACGGCGACGAGGTCATCTCGATGGCCATCCTGCGCCACATGGACGTGACCTCCGAAGAGGCGCGCGCCTATCTGAAACACGCAGCGGCAATGCGCCGCGCCGCCACGGGCGAAGAGGAAGAAATCTCCGACGATGATGATGAAGCCGTCGGCGAAGCCGCCCTCTCGGCCGAACGCATCGCAGAACTGGGCGCGGCGGAAGAGTTCATCTTCACCGTCGCCGATGACGGTATGGGCAAACGCTCCTCCGCCTATGACTACCGTGTCACCGGACGCGGCGGAAAGGGCCTCGTGGCGCAGAATATCTGGGGCCGCGACAAGAAAGGCGGGCCGGTCAAGAAAGTTGCGCAATCCTTCCCCGTGGGCGAGGGCGACGAGGTGATGCTGGTGACCGATGGCGGCCAGCTGATCCGCACGCCGGTGGACCAGATCCGCATCGCAGGTCGCTCCACGGGCGGCGTCTGGGTCCTGCGCACCAGTGATGGTGAACGGGTCGTTTCGGTCGCGCGGCTTGTGGAAGACGGCGAAGCCGGTATGGATAAACCGGAAGGCGGGCCGGGCTGAAGGGACACCTGACTGCCGCTGCAACAGGGAGGCATCAGGTGCGTCGTATCGGACTTTACCCGGGAACTTTCGATCCGCCGACGATCGGGCATATCGACATCTTCGGTCGGGCGATGAAGCTGGTCGATGAGCTGGTCATCGGTGTCGCCGTCAACGAGTCGAAAAAACCGCTATTCTCGCTGGATGAACGGGTGGCGATGGTGAAGTCCGAGTGCGCCAAGCTGAACGGGCCCGGCCTTGCCGAAATCCGTGTTTTGCCGATGCACGGCCTCCTTATGAAGTTCGCCGAGGCCTGCGGCGCCCAGATCATCGTGCGCGGTCTGCGCGCGGTCCAGGACTTCGAATACGAGTTCCAGATGACGGCGATGAACGAGCAACTGAATCCCGACATTGAAACTGTCTTCCTAATGGCCGATGTTCGCCATCAGGCGGTCGCCTCCCGGCTCGTGAAGGAAATCGCGAGCCTTGGCGGCGACATCACGCCGTTTGTCACGCCCGCCGTTAAGACGGCGCTGATGGAGAAGTATCGGAAATGAAACGTGTTGCGTTTGGAATTACGGCCGGCCTTCTCGGGCTGGCCTTGCCGGCTTGCGGTGATACGGCGGACAAGGGCTGGGCCCTGGGCGCAGGCGCCGAGACGCCGGACGAGGCCAACTGGCGCCAGGTCGATGCGGAAAACCTCTTCGTGTTCGAAACGAACAAGGGCCGCATCGTGATCGAAGCCTTTCCGCAGGTCGCGCCCAAACATTACGCGCAGTTCCGCAAGCTCATTTCTTCCGGCGACCTTGACGGCACCACATTCCACCGTGTGATCGACGACTTCATGGCGCAGGGCGGTGATGTCTGGGCCAAGAAGGGCGCTGATCCCGGCTGGCCGGGCATCCCGGGCGAGTTCACACTCCGCCGCGATGTGTCTTCATTGCCGCTGGAAGCCACGATTGGTCCGGAAGACACGGCCAAGAATGGCTACATCAAGGGTTTTCCGATCCTCACCCAGCCGTCCTTTTTTGCGGAAATGTCCGTGGACGGACTGGTCACCAGCTCCATTCCGCATTGCCGCGGCGTGCTCTCGACGGCACGCACGGATGATCCGAATTCGGGTGATACGCAATTCTTCCTGATGCGCGAACACTCGCCGCATCTTGATCGTCAGTACACCTCCTGGGGCCGCGTGATCGACGGCCAGCAGGTTGTGAAAGCGCTGAAGAAGGGTGCGCCGGGTTCCGGCACGGTGACGGATCCTGATGTCCTGAAATCTGCGAAGGTCGCTGCCGATATTCCGGAAAGCGCGCGCCCGAAAGCTTGGGTCCTGCGCACGGATACGGACGCGTTCCGCGCCGAACTCGCCACCAAGGGCGAAGTCGATGTGTGCACACTGCCGCCCGTTCCGGCGATCGTGAAGTAAAAGCGCTGCCCTGAAATCCCTCTCCCGCGGGGAAGGGAGGCTCAGCTGGCGCCTTGACGCCGGCCTCGCCGCCGCGCCAAGAGCGGGGATGGACCTTTCCGCTTTCCAGTTTGACCTGCCTGAAGAGCTGATCGCGCTGCGGCCGGCCGAACCGAAGGATTCCGCGCGCCTGCTGGTGGTGCACGGCGATGGGCGGCTTGAAGATCGCAGTGTGCGCGACCTGCCGTCACTGCTCGCGCCCGGCGATTGCCTCGTGTTCAACGATACGCGCGTCCTGCCCGCCGCGCTGAAAGGCGTGCGCCCGGCGCGCGACGGGGTCAGCCGCGATGTCGAGGTGGATGCAAACCTCGTGGAACGTATTGATGCACGCCGCTGGCTGGCTCTGGCGCGGCCCGGCAGGCGTCTCAAGGAAGGCGACCATCTTGTGTTTGCCGACGGTTTCGGCGCCGTCATCGCTGGCCGGCGCGAAGGCGGCGAGGTGGAACTGGAATTCGACCATGAGGGCGCCGCGCTGGATGCGGCATTGGACGCACACGGAGCAATGCCGCTGCCGCCCTATATCGCCCGCCGCCGCGCCGCCGATGCGCAGGACCGGGAAAGCTATCAGACCTGTTTCGCCGGCGAGGAAGCCACCAGTGTCGCCGCGCCCACCGCCGGCCTGCACTTCACGCCGCGCCTTCTGGAAGAGGTCGCGCAGGTCGGCATCCTCTGCGAAAACGTGCGCCTGCATGTCGGCCTCGGCACGTTCAAGCCGCTGGAAGACAAGCACCTCGCTGAAAACAGGCTGCATGAAGAATGGCGCCGCGTGACGCCGGAGGCGGCGGAGAAGCTGAACGCCGTACGCGCGCGCGGCCACCGGATCGTGCCGGTCGGCACCACGGCGATGCGTACGCTCGAAAGCTGCGCCGACGAAGCCGGACATATCCACCCCGCCACCGGCCCCACGGATATTTTCCTCAAGCCCGGCGACCGCGTGCGGGCGACCGACGCGCTGATGACAAACTTCCACCTGCCAGGTTCAAGCCTGTTCATGCTCGTCTGTACACTGATGGGCACGGAAGTGATGCAGGCGGCCTATGCCTACGCCATCCGCAACAAATATCGCTTCTATTCCTATGGCGATGCGTGTTTATTGTTGCCGTAAACTTCAGCCGGTCCAGCCGCAGCTAAGCGTTCCGCTGGCGGGCAGGGCGTCCCATTCAGAGCGCAGCGCAGAAAGCCGCATCCGGATCGTGGCCACGCTTTCCGGAGAAAGCGCAATCCTTGGAACCAGCGAAGCGGAGAAAGCCGCATCGGCGACAGATTGCAGGTCTTCCAGTGATGCGGGGCCGCCCCAGATTTCCGCCTCGAAACATTCGACCAGACGTTCTGCCTGGATGAGTTCGATGATGGATGGATCGGGCTCGTGCGCCTTTGCGGCGCTGGAATGACCGAGCGCAGAGGCAAGGGCGCCGATCTCTTCCGGGTGGCGGCCATCAGAGATCATGCCCCAGAATGCATGCCGGAGGCCAAGCGCCTCTTCGACAACGACATGCACGAGATCGTGCGGGAACGGACCTTTTTTCGGAAAGCGGGTTGCTGCGGCCGAGCCATCCTTGCGCAGGATGCGGATTTCATCATCCGCCTTGCCCTTGGTGATCTCGATGTGCATTGTTTCAGCTCACGCCGCCCGGCCGCAGCTCCGCCATGGAGCGGATCGCTTTTGCCGCCGTCACGCGCACCAGATGGCGCCGCTTGTCGTCAAACCAGTCGGCTTCGACAAGGCCTGTCGTCTTGCCGCGCGAGACGAGACGGCCTTCGATGGTGATCAGGCCGTTTGGAACGGGCCGCAGGATGCGCGTCTGCAGTTCCATCGTGGTGAACCATTCGCCTTCCTCCAACGCGCTCGCCATCGTCATCGACACGATGTGATCGGACAGGCCGGCGACCCATCCACCGAACACCCGGTCCGGCTGGATATCGCGGCTGCCATCGTTCGGCCACTCATACCGCGTGCGGCCGTAGGAGACGTCCTTCAGCCATTCATGCGGCTTGATGCCGAGATTGCGGATGCCATTCGGCAGCTCCCATTCGCCGGATTTGAGCCGTGCGAAAAAGGCCTGCTGCTGGGTGGAGAGTTCGGTACGTGTTGTCATTGTATGCCTACGGACGATCAGGTCACTGTCGCCCCGCCATCCACCACCAGCATCTGCCCGGTCATGTAGGCGCCCGCTTTCGAGGCGAGGTAGACCGCCGCGCCGGCAATTTCTTCCGGGTCGCCGATCCGCTTCAGCGGCGTGCCGGTGAGGGCGCGTTTCAGCGTTTCCGGATTGTCCCAGAGCGCCTTGGCGAAGTCGGTCTTGATCAGGCCGGGCGCGATGCAATTGACACGGATATTGTCAGCGCCGAACTCGGCAGCGAGATTGCGGGCGAGCTGGAAGTCCGCCGCTTTCGAGATGTTGTATGCGCCGATCACCGGCGAGGCGCGCAGGCCGCCGATGGACGAGACGATGATCACCGCGCCATCCTTGCGTTCGCGCATCTGCGGCGCGCACATCTGGATCAGCCAGTGGTTCGAGATGATGTTGTTCTGCAGGATCTTGGTGAACGCATCATCCGAGATGCCGGCCATCGGGCCGTAATAGGGGTTTGAGGCGGCGTTGCAGACGACGATGTCGATCTTGCCGAAGCTCTTGTTGGTTTCGTCCACCATCGCCTGAAGGTCTTCCTTCGAGGAGATGTTGGCGGGAATGGCGATGGCGGTGCCGTCGCCATGCTTCTTGTTGATTTCGGCCGCAACTTCCTCGCACGGGCCGGGCTTGCGCGAGGAGATCACGACGCGGGCGCCCTGGTCGGCCATCGCCTCGGCAATCGCCCGGCCGATGCCGCGGGACGAGCCTGTGATGATGGCGGTTTTTCCGGTCAGGTCGAACAGGCTCATGGGGTCCTCCGTAGGTTTCTGTCTGTCGCGCGTGACCCTAGGGGAGGCGGAAAGGGGCGGCTAGGGGTGCCGTCAGGTGAATTACTCGCGCGCCGGCAGGGCCAGCGGGCAGAATTTTCGCCTGCGGCAAGGCTGCACCTTCGCGTAGGTACAAAACCGGATTATCCTGCCAAACATGTGGGGAACTCCTGCCATCTTCCTCGGTCGCCTGCTTGTCCTGCTGGCGCTGATGACCCAGGCCTTGATGCCTGGGGCGATGGCGGCTGCGTCCTCACGTCCGGGCGATCTGCCTGCCGTGCTCTGCGCCATGCCGGATGGCATGAGCCGCGCAGCCACCGGCACCGGCTCTGAACTCGCCCGCCTCATCGCTGAAAAATCGAAATCCGGCCAGACCGACGAGACGCATGACTGCCAGGCCTGCACGCTGTCCCAAACCGCTGCACTGCCCCAGCCTGTCGTCCTGACAGAACCTCTCTCGACCGCTGCCGCCCAAACGGCACCGCTCTACGAGGTTCGCTTCGCGCAAGTCCCGCGCGGGCCTCCGGTCGGCTCGCGAGCACCGCCCCTTTCTACGGCTCTCTGACAGAGCGGCTGTCCGGCTACGGACGGCCAGACCCCGGCTCAGCCCGGACCCAATGCCGTATGAAGACCCAAGCTTATGAAACCCTCCCTCCTCACGGGCTCCGCGTTGAGCCTTTCCGCCCTCAGCCTGTCGCTGGGGATCGCCCTGCCGGCCATCGCACAGGAAGATGCCGGCGAAGATAAAGTCCGCATCGAAGAAACCATCATCGTCACCTCCACCGCGCAGCGCAGCGAAGCCGAGCAACAAGTGGCCAAGACTGCCGGCGGCGCCGATGTGGTCAATCACGAAGAGTATGCCGACCGTTTCCTCGTCTCGATGCGCGACACACTGGCCTTCTCGCCGGGAGTTTACACCCAGCCGCGCTATGGCCAGGAAGTGCGCATCTCCATCCGCGGCTCCGGCATCAGCCGGGGCTTCCACATGCGCGGCCTGATGCTGCTGCAGGACGGCGCGCCGATCAACCTCGCCGATGACAATGGCGACTTCCAGGAACTCGAGCCGATCTTCTTCGATCACCTCGAAGTCTATCGCGGCGCCAACGCCCTGCGCTTCGGCTCGGGCACGCTCGGCGGCGCGATCAATGGCGTCACGCCCACGGGCGAAACCGCTCCGGGCATCTATGTGCGCGGCGATGCCGGCAGCTTCAGCACATATCGCGGTCTCATCTCGGCCGGCATCGATGGCGGACGCTGGGATGCGTGGGGCGCAGTCAGCGCCGACACATCGGACGGCGACCGGGATCATGCAAGCCGCAATTCCTATCGTTTCCACGGCAATCTTGGCTACGATATCACCGACACGATCTCGACACGCTTCTATCTCAGCCTCAACAACATCAACCAGGAACTGCCGGGCGCGCTCAATATCAACGATGTTCTGAACAATCCCAAGAAGGGCAACTTCGTTGGCGATCAGGCGCGCGATATCAACTCCATCCGTGTACAGAACCAGACGCAGTTCCGGCTTGGCGAAGGCAATCTTACGCTTGGTGCGTGGGTGAACTCCAAGGAACTCTATCACCCGATCTTCCAGGTTATCGATCACCAGTCGCTCGATCGCGGCGTCTGGGGCCGGTACAACTGGGTGGGTGACAAGACCGAGTTTACGCTCGGCTTTGATGCCCGCGACGGCGAGACCGACGCGCACCGCTATGTCAACATCAATGGCGCGCGCGGCGCTCAGACGGTTGCGGCGGACCAGAAAGCGTCAACGGCAAACGTCTATGCGGAAGGTCGCTACAATGTGACGGACCAGCTGACATTGATTGCCGGCATCATCGCCGCGCAAGGCGAACGCGAGCAGACGCAGACGCTTCCGGTCGCCGCTTACGGCAAGGCGGACTTTGACGAGATCTCGCCGAAATTCGGCGCGCTCTTTCAGGCGACGCCCGATATCCAGCTCTATGCGAACTACAGCCGCTCAGCGGAGTTCCCCGGCTTCGGCGAAGTGGCGCAGGTCGCTGCCTTCGTGCCGGTGGAAGCACAGACAGCCTGGACATTCGAAGTGGGCTCGCGCGGCCGCAATGGCCGAATTGCCTGGGATGTGTCGCTCTATTCGGCGGACATCGACGGCGAGATGCTGCAATATACGGTTGGCCCGAACATCCCGGCGACAACCTTCAATGCGGACAAGACCACGCACAACGGTGTCGAAGCCGGACTGTCGGTCGACTTCTCAAAGAACCTCAGCTGGAACCAAGTCTACCAGTATTCGGACTTCAGCTTCGACGGCGACGCTCAGTATGGCGACAACACGCTTCCGGTCATTCCGGAGCATGTTTACCGTACGGAACTGCGCTATTCGAAAGGCCGCCTGACGCTCGCGCCGAACCTCGAATGGGTCGTCGATGGGCCTTGGGCGGACTATAACAATACCACGCGGTCGGATGGCTACGCCCTTCTCGGCATCAATGGCAGCTGGAAAGCGACCGGCAACATCGACCTGTTCTTCGATGCCCGCAATCTCGGGGGCACGAAAGCGGCAGGCGATGTCGGGGCCGTGATCACTGCGAACCCGGCCTCTGTCATTTACTATCCGGTGGAACGCCGCGCCTTCTTCGGCGGCATCCGCGCGAGGTTCTGATCCATGGCCAGCGCCGCACGCTCAACACTTCAACACCGCGTCTGGCGCTGGCATTTCTTTGCCGGGCTGATGGTAATCCCGTTCGCCATCATCCTGGCCATCACCGGCGCGATCTATCTCTTCCAGCCGCAATTCGATGCGGCAGTGGGGGCTCGCATCAACGCCAACGCGGCGCCGCTCGCCGGGGAAACCCTGCCAGCGGACGCACTGCTTGCCTCGGCGCAGGCTGCCTATCCCGGCAGCTCGCTCGCCAAGATCGTCGTGCAATCGTCGCCGGATGATCCGACCATCGAGATCGACCTGCGCGGCGCCGACGGCCCGCGCACCTTCTGGGTCGACCGCACCACCGGCGACGTGCTGCATTCCGTTTCCACGCCCGCCCGCTTCATGAACTCCGTCAAGCGCATCCACGGCACACTGCTCGCCGGCGACCGGGGTTCGCTCGTCGTCGAGATCATGGCGAGCTGGTTCATCATTCTCATCATCACCGGCATTTATCTTTGGTGGCCGCGCGGCGCCGCCTGGTGGCGCGTCTTCGTGCCAGACTTCGCCGCGAATGGCGGCAAGCGCGAAACCTGGCGCAAGGTGCACGGCATGTGCGGCGCCTGGATCGGCGGGCTCATCCTCGCCATCCTCCTGTCCGGCCTTCCGTGGACGCAGGTCTGGGGCGACGGCTTCACCAAGGCGAAAGCGCTCGCGGGCCTCAAGGCACCGGGGCAGGAATGGTTCGTCACACTCCAATCCGTCGCTCCGCATGCGGATCATTCAGGTCACGACCATTCCATGCACACCGGCGCAGAACTCTGGGATCAGGGGAAGGGCACGGCGGAAGTGTCCGTCACGTCGGCGGAAGCCGATGGCAAAGATCTCCGCCCGCTTACCCTCGATGAAGTGTTCCGCGCCGCGCGCCCGCAGCAATACGCCCCGCCGGTCGAAGTGCAGCCGCCCCGCGGCGCGAACGGTGTCTGGACTGTCCGCTCGATGGCCGCCTCCCGGCCCGACCGCGTAACGGTCCACTATGACCGATGGTCCGGCGAGGAGATCATGCGCATCGCCTTCACCGATCACAATCCGGTGGACCGGTTCGTCGCGCAGGCGGTGGCCTTCCATGAAGGCGCGCTGTTCGGCTGGCTGAACCAGCTGACCGGCGCCATCGCCGCGCTCGGCGTGATCCTGCTCAGCCTCACCGGCGCGATCATGTGGTGGCGCCGGCGCCCGAAAGGCCGCATCGCCGTGCCGCCAATGCCAACCGACAAGCGGCTCGCGGCCGGTGTCGTCGTGCTCATCCTTGCGCTCGGTCTGTTCCTGCCGATGGCAGGTGTCACGATGCTGATCGCGCTCGTCGTGGATACGTTGATCGACCTCGGCGGCCGCCTGAGGAGAAAAACGGACTAAAGGCCCCAGACGTCAGCGAGGATGTTCGCCAGCATTTCCGTCCGCCGGCGGACAATCTCCGGCGTCCAGGCATCCTGTTCCTTCAGGTCGCGGGTGAGGGCAAAGTCCTCCCCGCCGCCGCCATTGAAGTAGATGTCCTTCTTGGCGCGGTAGTCCAGCCGGTCGGCCTTCTGGTTCACCTTGGTGGTCAGCAGCACGAAATTGCCGATCGTGTCGCACTGTTCGCGCCGGCGCGCGGCGTCCGGCCAGGTGAACAGCCAGTGGCTGTCTTCCGGGATCGTGCGCGGCAGCACATGCTCCACAGTTGCATCTGACTCCGGTGGAATCGTGCGCCCGCCCGCCAGCGCCGCATTCAGGCGCAGCGCAATCGCGCGCCGCTGGCCAAAAGTGGCGAAACGGCCGATCAGACGTTCGCGCACTTTCTTCGCTTCGTCGCGCGAGATTGCAAAGGGGCCATTCTTGGCCATCAGCACACGGTCATTCTTCACAGCTTCGGTCACACGCGCAAAGCGCCGTCCGCGCTGGTCGCGGTCATGGACCAGTAACTGGATGACATAGGACAGCCGCTCGAGATTGCGGAAGAATTCCGGCGCGGATGGGTCCTCGGCGCCGCGCTCGGCGAGGAAGTGCAGAGCAGGGGCGCGCCAGTTCTGCTGTTCAAGCGCGCGCATCTGGTGTAGAGAGTTGGCAATCGCTTCAGAGCTTGGTCCTTCCTCCAGCTGCGCGGTTTCGATCTGCCGGTAAGCACGCACATAGGTCGGCAGGATTTCATCGAGAAACTTGCGCGCATCAATCTTCGCCAGCGCGCCCTTCTGGAAGGCCGCGACAATGTCGCCCTTGGTCGTGCGGTCGAAGATCGTGCGGATCTGGCGCAGTAGGTCATCGAAGGCATTGCCGCCCAGCATCGCTTCATGCTCGGCCCAGCGCTCGGCATATTTCGATGCCTCGGCGCCGGAAAATTTCGCGCGCTGGAACAGTTCGGTCTTGATGATATCGTGTGCGCCCGGCTCCTTGCCGCGGGTGTTCAGTACAAGGAATACCTTGAATCCCTGGTCCTTGTTGTCGACCACCACCCGCACCAGCGCGCAGCCCCGCATCGTCATCTCGGCCAGCGCGCGGCGCTGCTCCAGAGTCATGTCCTTCAGTTCGCGGTGGAAGGCGGCGGCATTGGCGCGCATCCGCGCCTGGCTTTCACTTTCGCCGGGGTCGGCATCAAGGTCGAGCGTCGCGCCGGGGCGCTGGATCGTATCGCGGAAGAAAGCGCCGTCCTGATAGTTCAGCGAGATGCGCCAGTTGGCGCCCTCACCGAGGATCGGGCGCGGCTCATCGGCGACCAGCGCATGCAGGGTGGCGGCGCGCTCCTTGTCTGTCTCCAGATCGCGCAGCACGCAGAGCAGGATAGTCAGTGTCGTCAGGCGCTGCTGGCCATCGACAATCTCCAGCACGCCGGACTCTTCGCCGTGCACGAACACCAGCGCGCCGATGAAGTGCGGAATCTGCGCGTCGGTCGCTTCTCGCAAGTCGCCCAGCAGTTCGACGGCTTCTGTTTCGCCCCAGGAATAGCTGCGCTGATAGGGAGGCATGCGCAGCCGTTCGCCCGGCGCAAAAACATCCTTCAAGGCGCTTTCTTGCGCCCGCACGCCAAGATGCATGACTATACCCCTTAATACAGGCCCTCTCCCTAGCCCTTGCCAAACACGTTCACAACGAGACATGAACGGCTGGCAAGGTAATTCGCGGTTGAGTGTGACGGGAGAGTAACGCAATGCGGCTGGTGCGGTTCATATACTCAGGGGTGGCGGGCTATGGCCGGCTCGAAGGCGACGAGGTCGTGCCTCTGGACGCAGCCGGATTCGCCGCAGCCTTCACAGCAAAGCCTTCAGCTCCGCCGCTCAGGCTGAAGGATGTCCGGCTGCTCGCGCCCGTTGCCCGCCCGGGCAAGATCCTCGGCATCGGCGTCAACTACGCCGCGCATGCCGCTGAAAGCGTCAGCTTCGTCAATCCATCGAAGCCGGAAGTGCAGAAATGGTTCAACAAACAGTCAACCGCGACCAACGGACCGTTCGATCCGGTGCACCTGCCGAAAGTGTCGCCGCAACTCGATTATGAAGGCGAACTCGTCGTCGTCATCGGCAAGCATGGCCGCCATGTGCCGCGTGCGCGGGCGATGGAAATCGTCGCGGGCTTCTGCGTCGGCGGCGACTATTCCGTGCGCGACTGGCAGCGCGCCAGCCAGACCATGATCATGGGCAAGGGCTTCGACACCCATGCCGTCTTCGGCCCGGCCATCGTCACGCCAGATGAGGCGGGCGACATTTCTGGGCTTGAGGTGCGCACCTTCGTCAATGGCGAGCAGCGCCAGAGCGGCACCGTCTCCCAGATGATCCACGATATCCCCGCCCAGATCGAACACCTCACCGCCGCCTTCACGCTGGAACCCGGCGACGTGATCTTCACCGGCACCCCGGCCGGGGTCGGTGCCGGTTTCGATCCACCGAAATGGCTGAAGGCCGGCGACACCGTGCGGGTCGAGATCGGCCATCTCGGCCATATCGAGAATAAAATTGTGGATGAACCGGAGACAATGCGGATCGGCTGAGACACGGGACCAGAAGAACGACGGGGCCCACCGCCTTTCGGCGAGGGCCCCCGTCTCCCCCGAGATCGCCCCCGCTCCGGCCAGACTGGCCGCGGACCGGGGGGCTCTCTATGAGGCTTAACCGTTTCTTAAGCATCCAGGCTCCG
>DNFL01000012.1:0-9328 GCA_003486945.1 Hyphomonas sp.
GGCCGACGAGGAGTATGTCGCGGTCAAGCCGCGCAGGGATCGGGTCGCAAGTGATCATGCGCGTCAGGCCTTCGGCCATCGCATCTTCCGGCGCCGCGAACTGGCCTGGCAGACGGCCGGCGCCTTCATGCGCCACCCGGTCAGCAAAGCGCTGCGGCGCGCCGTGCCAGAGTAGCGCATCGCGCACGCGGGCAAACATCGGATTGTCGACACCGCGGCCATGGCCGCCAGCACGGGCATCGCGCAGGAAAACCGGCTCATTGTTGACGGCAGCCGCGCCTATCCGGTCGGTGGCGGCGCGAACTTCGACCCCGCCTTCCACTTCGCGTTCGGACAGAATCACGGCATCAGAGCCCATCTCCGCGAAGATCATCGCCTTGGCAGCTTCCATAGACTCTGCAGCGAACATCTTCATGCGCATGGGACGGCTTCCTCGCAACGCTGGGCGGCTTGAAGAGTGATTCTCTCCTGAGCCGCGAAACTCAGCCTCCACAAGAGCCGGGAAAAGGTTAATTTTTTGCCAAACCGCGTTAGGGTTTAACAGTTTTTCATCAAAACAACGCAGCCTCGGAAATGCCGGTAGTATCGGGCTTTCCGGCGCGGATGAGGCGCCCTCCCTAGCGGAAGGGTCCTTAACACCGGCGCCCCGCAACCTACCTTCCCCTCCGCTTAGGAAAGGCTTTCAAAACCATGCACTACGGCGACATTCTGGCTCTGATCGGCCTCGGTTTCGGGGCCGCGCTCGGCCTCGGCGCCCTGTTTTCACCGGACTGGGCCGCCGGCATCGTGCGGCTGAAGGCTGACCCCGAAAAACCGGGCGGATACTCCGAATTCCGGGCGACTTATGGCGGCCTATTCCTGATGGTGCATCTGACGGGCTTCATCCTGGTGCAGCACGCGCCCCCGGCCATGGCCGTGATGGCGGTGCTGCCGATCGCCGCCGGCTGGCTGGGCGCCGCGATGGGCCGGGCGTTCTCGATGGTGCTGGACCGGGCCAAAGGCGGGGCCGCGAAGGTCATCCCGGTCTGGATGGCCACCGAAGTGGCCCTCGGGCTTGCCATACTGGCCCCTATCCTGCAGTTCACGCGCTGAACCACAGCGAAAGACAAGACCATGACGGAGCGTCGCGAGACGGGCCGCCCGCGCCGGAAGCCTTCCGGAAAGCCGCGCCCTGCACCCGGCAACAAGCCTGCCACCGATGCCGAATGGCAGGAGGGCGGCGAACGGATCGCCAAATACCTTGCCCGCGCGGGCATCGCCTCGCGCCGCGAGATCGAGCGGCTGATCGAGGCCGGCGAGGTGACCGTCAACGGCCAGAAGCTGACCTCGCCCGCCTTCAAGGTGATCGGCAAGGAGCATATCAAGGTCGGCCGCAAGACCGTGATGACCCCGGATGCGCGCCGCCTGTGGCGCTATCACAAGCCCGCCGGCCTGATCACCACCACGAACGACCCCGCTGGCCGGCGCACCATCTTTGACGAATTGCCGAAGAAAACGCTTCCCCGCGTCGTCACTGTCGGACGCCTCGACCTGACGACCGAGGGCTTGTTGCTGCTGACCAATGATGGCGAGCTGGCGCGGTTCCTCGAGCTGCCGAAGTCCGGCCTCGAGCGCACCTACCGCGTGCGCGCCAAGGGCACGGTCACGCAGCTGAAGATCGACGAGCTTGCAAAAGGCATCACGGTCGAAGGCGTCGTCTACCAGCCGATCAAGGCCGTGTTCGACCGCGAGATGGGCGCGAATTCCTGGCTGACCGTGACCCTGACCGAAGGCAAGAAACGCGAAGTGCGCCGCGCACTGGAATCGCTCGGCCTCACCGTGAACCGCCTCATACGTGTCAGCTATGGCCCCTTCATCCTGGCCGACCTGAAGCCGGGCCAGGTGGAGGAAGTGCCCGCCGACCTTCTCGAGGCCGCACTGGCTGAACTCGGCGAAACTGCAGGTGCTGCACCGCAGCCGCGCGCGCCTGCCCCTAAGTCACGACTTGGCAGCGGCAGGGGCCCGGATACAGTCAGGAACAGACGGAAAAATCCGCGCCGCACCTGATCTTCGGAGGACACCCCGCATGGCAGACACCGCTGCCCTGGCCACCCCGCCTCAAACCAAGAAGGACCCTTCCCGGCGGATGAGCCGGGCCGCGTCCGAGACCTGCAACCTGATCGTTGATCCCGCGGTCTACTCCGATCCGAAACTGCTGGACGTGACCTTCGCGCGCCTGCGCGCCGAAGACCCGCTGGCCTGGTGCGAACCGGAAGCCTTCCGGCCGTTCTGGGCAGTGACCAAGCATGCCGACATCATGGACATCTCGCGCCAGAACCAGCTGTTCACGAACGGCGAGCGCGAGATGCTTTCGTATGCCGAGGCAGAGAAAGGCGTCTATGCCAAGTTCGGCCAGCCGCACCTTCTCAAGACACTCGTGCAACTGGATGACCCTCTGCACTACAAGCTGCGCCACCTGACCCAGGAATGGTTCATGCCGCAGAACGTGAAGAAGCGCGAAGACGCGATCAAATCCATCGCCAAGCAATATGTCGACCGGATGGAAGACCTTGGCGGCGAATGCGACTTCCAGCGCGATGTGGCGCTCTACTATCCGCTGCGTGTGATCATGCAGATCCTCGGCGTTCCGGAATCGGACGAGCCGATGATGCTGAAACTGACGCAGGAGATTTTCGGTGCTCAGGACCAGGACCTGATGCGCGACAAGTCGCTCGCCGAGGAGCGCGACGTGGAAAAAGGCCTCGCCTCGATCCAGGCGACGCTGGCCGAATTCTTCATGTATTTCACCTCGATCACCGCCGACCGGCGCGCCAATCCGAAGGATGATGTCTCCACTGTCATCGCCAACGGCATGGTGGACGGCGAACCGATCGGCCAGCTGGAAGCGATGAGCTACTACATCATCGTCGCCGCTGCCGGCCACGATACGACAAGCGCCTCCACCGGCGGCGGCGTGCTCGCCATGCTGCAGGACCCGTCGCAGCTGAAGAAGATGCTCGACGATCCCAAAACCATGTCGCGCTCCGCAGTCGAAGAAGCGATTCGCTGGACGACGCCGGTGAAACATTTCATGCGCACGGCGCAGGATGACTATGAACTTCGCGGCAAGAAAATCCTGAAGGGCGAGAGCCTCTTGCTCTGCTACCCGTCGGGCAACCGCGACGAGGACGTGTTCGACGAGCCGTTCAGGTTCAAGGTGGACCGCAGCCCGAACCGCATCATCTCCTTCGGCTATGGCGGGCATATGTGCCTCGGCATGCATCTCGCGCGCCTGGAAATGCAGGCGATCTATGAGGAACTGTTCAGCCGCGTGAAGTCCATCGAACTTGCGGGCGAGCCGACCTTCATCCGCGCGAACTTTGTCGGCGGGCCGAAATCGATCCCGGTACGGTATAAATTCTAGGAGGAAACGCCATGACCGCGAAAGGCAAGTCTGTGATTGTGACGGGGGCCTCAAGCGGAATTGGCGCTGCCACCGCGAAGAAGCTCGCCGCTGCCGGTGCCGATGTGATGCTGGCCGCGCGCCGCGAGGACCGGTTGCAGGCGCTCGCCGCAGAGATCGGCGGGACGGTGAAATACCGCGTCACAGATGTGACCAGCCATGCCGACATGCTGAAACTGGGCGAGGACGCCATCAAGGCGTTCGGCAAGGTGGACGTGATTGTCAACAATGCCGGCATCATGCCGCTCTCCCCGCTCGCCAACCGGCGCGTGGCGGAATGGGACCAGATGATCGACGTCAACATCAAGGGGGTGCTCTACGGCATCGACGCGGTGCTGACGCACATGCTGGAGCGCGGCGACGGGCATGTGATCAACGTATCGTCCGTCGCCGGACTGATGACCAATCCGACCTCAGCCGTCTATAGCGGCACGAAGCATGCGGTGAAGGCCATTTCAGAAGGCTTGCGCAAGGAAACCGCCGGCAAGATCCGCGTCACCTGCGTCTATCCCGGAAAAGTGAACACTGAGCTCGGCTTCTCGATCAAGGACCCCGCCGTTCTCGCCGGCATCGGCGCGCGGTTCAACTTCAAGGGTCTGGAGGCCGAAGACATCGCCGAGGCAGTTCTCTTCGCCATTGCCAGCCCGCGCAATATGGGCGTCAATGACATCGTCATCCGCCCCATCGAACAGGAACTGTAAGGAGGCCCCATGACCTTCCAGAATGTCACCGAGACCTACCAGGTCGAACGCCCGCCTTCGGAGCCTAAATACAAGAAGGCCTACGCGCTGCCCCCGCCCGTGGACCTAACCAATCCTGAAGTGTTCTCCTCTCGCGGCGGATATACGCACGACGCCTTCGCCGAGATGCGCGAGAAGGCGCCGGTGATGTGGCATCCGGAAATCATGGGCGCGGGCTTCTGGGCGGTGTCTAGCTTTGATCTCGTCAAGAAGGTGGAACTGACGCCGGAAACCTTCTCCTCGCAGAAAGGCGGCATACTGATGAATTACGGCATGGAAGGCGTACCGCGCCATCCCTTGCTGCATTCGTCCTCGTTGAACTCCCTGATCAATCTCGATCGGCCGTATCACACGCCGCTGCGCATGGAGCACATGGCCTATTTCCGCGCGGATTTCGTGGTGGAGCTGAAGAAGAAGGTCGAGGCGGAAGTCGACCGGCTGCTCGATGCGATGCGGGCGCAGGGCCCGGTGGTGGATATGGTGGAGATGTTCTCTGCCGAGCTGCCGCTGTTCACGCTGTGTGAGATTCTCGGCGTACCGGCTGCCGACCGGCCGAAGCTCGTGCACTGGATGCACTTCCTCGAAACCTCGCAATACCAGGCCCAGCAGGAAGGCCTCGGCAATGTGACGCCCGAACAGATCATGACTTTCATGGGCGAGATCCAGGCGATGTTCGAGTTCGGACGATCCCTGCTCGAGGAACGCCGGAAAAATCCGCAGCCCGATCTTTTGTCTGCGATAGCCAACGTGAAGATCGACGGCAAACCGCTCTCGCCGGAGTTCCTTGATGGCTCGTGGCTGCTGATCGTGTTCGCCGGCAATGACACGACGCGCAATTCGCTGTCGGGCACGATGCGGCTGATCACCGAGAACATGGCCATCCGAGACGACCTGAAAGCGGAGCCGGACCTCTTCCCGAACTTCGTGCACGAGGCGATCCGCATGGTGACGCCGGTGACCTATATGCGCCGCACCGCGACGCATGACACAGACCTCGGCGGTCAGAAAATCGCCGAAGGCGAAAAGATCGTCATGTATTATCCGGCGGCGAATCGCGACCCGGAAAAGTTTCCAGCACCGAACACCTTTGACATTCGCCGCAGCAATGCAAAGGAACACCTCTCCTTCGGCCAGGGCCCGCACGTCTGCCTTGGCCAACGCGTGGCAAACATGCAGCTGGAGGCTGCCTATCGCCGCATCCTCGCGCGCTTCCCGAAGGTGCGCTGGACAGGCGAGCAGACGATTGCGCCGAACAACTTTGTTCACGCCATCTCGTCCCTGATGGTGGATCTCGGCACATGAGCGTTACGCGCGACGACAAGAATGGCCTCGCCATCCTGACGCTCAACCGACCGGACAAGCTGAATGCGCTGACGGTGGAGATGTTCGAGGAGCTGCGCCGGCATGTGCTCGATCTGTACAAGGACGAGTCCATCGGCTGCGTCGTGCTGCGCGGCGCAGGCAAGTGTTTTTCCGCTGGGCACGACCTTGCCGACATTTCCAAGGGCGAGAAGGTGCCTTCGCGCGGCTGGCATTCGGAAACGCTGCGCCTGATGGAACGGCTGCCCAAGCCGGTGATCGCGGCGGTGCACGGGCATTGCTATACCGGCGCGCTGGAAGTTGCCCTGGCGGCAGATTTCATCCTCGCCGCGGAAAGCGCGAAGTTCGCCGATACGCATGCGAAATGGGCACTCACCCCGATCTGGGGCATGAGCCAGCGCCTGCCCCGCCGCGTCGGCATCGCCGCGGCGAAACGCCTGATGTTCACGGCCGAAACCGTGAAAGCGGCAGACGCGCTGCGCATGGGCCTCGCCGAAAAGGTTGTTCCGGATGCGGAGTTTGAGCAAGCGATCGAACAGCTTGCAGCGCAGATCCTTGCGAACTCGCCCTTCAGCCATGCGGCGAACAAGCGCCTCCTGGAAGCGACCGATGCGCGCGACTTGGACAGCGGGCTGCAATGGGAAATTCTCAACAATGAGGGCGTCGGCCCTGACATGCAGGCGCGAATCGGCGCCTTCATGAGCAAACCGAAATCATAAAAGCCAAGGGACGGCGACGATGGCAGACTTCCTGATCAAACGCGGCAACCTGCGCGACACGCACTGGGCCGACACGAAACCTGCACCGCTGGCGCCCGGCGCCGCGCGGCTGAAGGTCGATGCCTTCGCGCTGACGGCGAACAATGTGACCTATGCCACCTTCGGCGAGGCGATGGGCTACTGGAACTTCTTTCCATCCGCAGACGCCGCACATGGCCGCGTGCCGGTCTGGGGCTTTGCCACGGTAACGGAGTCGAAGGCTGAGGGCGTGCCGGTGGGCGCGCGCGTGTATGGATACCTTCCGATCTCGGATCATTTCGATGTGACGCCGGTGCATGCCGGAAAGGCGAGCTTCATGGACGGCGCTGCGCACCGCCAGGGCCTCGCACCGATCTACAATACCTATATCTTTACTGCGGCCGACCCTTCCTATGATACAAAGCTCGAAGCCGAGCAGATGCTGTTCCGCCCGCTGTTCACGACCGGCTTCATGATCGATGACTGTCTGATGGAATCCGGCGGGCAGGTGCCAGAGACGGTGGTGATTTCCAGCGCCTCATCCAAAACCGCGCTCGCCCTCGCGCATTGCCTGAAACAGCGCGGACCGGTGGACGCTGTCGGCCTCACCTCGCCCGGCAACAAGGCCTATCTCGAAAGCCTCGGCCTTTATGCCCGCGTGCAGACCTACGACGAAGCCGACAATCTGCATGCGCGCGGGCTGACGGCCTATGTCGACTTCCTTGGCCGCCCGTCGCTGACCGCTGACATCCACACCGCGCTGCACGACCGCCTCGTGCGCAGCCTCGTGATCGGCGTCACTGATTGGGAAGGCAACCGCGCGCCCATCGCCCTGCCCGATCCGCAGCCGGAATTCTTCTTCGTGCCGACCTATGCAGCAGACCGCGCCAAGGCGCTGGGGCCGGACGTGCTCAATGCGCGCCTCGGCGCATCGCTGGCGAGCTTCTACAAGGCTTCGTCGAAATACTTGACGCCGCAATCCGCCCACGGACAATCAGCCATCTCCGCCGCGTGGATCGACACGCTGGACGCGAAAGTGCCGCCGTCGAAAGGGCTGATCCTCAGCCTCTGAGACTCCAGCTAGCGGGCGATGACCTTGAACTCGGTGCGCCGGTTTTTCTCGTAGGCTTCTGCCGTCAACGCCGGATCAATCGGGCGGGTTTCGCCATAGCCGACAGAGATGAGACTGTCTTCCGATACGCCCTTGCTGGCGAGATAGGCGCGCACCGCGTCTGCGCGCTCCTGCGAGAGACGGAGATTGAAATCGTCCGCACCGCGCGAGTCGGTATGGCCGCCGATCTCGATCAGGAAACGGCTGCACAGCGTCGCGACGCCGGTGGCAGCATCAAGCAGCCGGCCGCTGACCGGCGAAATGCGGGCATTGCCGGATTCGAACTGGATGTTGCGGCCTGCCATCGTGCCGGTGAAGGCGCGCTGGCAACTGTCGACACTTACGCCGCTGTCGGAGAGCATCGCGAGCGCTTCCCCCACGCCGCGTTCGCCGCCTTCAACGCTGAGGCCGTCGACGACGAGGATGCCGCGGCCGCCCTCGGCGTGATTTGCAATTTCCGCTTCACCTGCGGCCAGCGCTGCTGCCTTGGCTTCCGCGCTCGGGGCGGTGCCGGTCAGGGTGGCGACCCGGTCGCGCAGTTTGAGGCTCATCCAGGGAAAGCCGAGTTCGGCAAAGCCGGACTGGATTTCCCGCTCGGCGCCCGTGCCGGACGTGATCTGCAGGTTTTCGGCAGAGACCGCCAGGAACTGGCCATCCTGAAACTCGTAGAGGCCCTCTGCCAGAACGACACAATTCTCCGAGGCCTGCGGCGCCGGTTTCACACCGGGCGGCGGCGCATCACAGGCGCCAAGGGCCATCAGGGCGGCAATGGAAACGCCAAGTGCGGCGGAGCGAAGGGTAACCATGTCTAGTCTCGCTACAGGCGGGCAGATGGCCCGGTCGTTAACCGCCAGCCCATGCAAGGCTTAAGCCGCCCGCGCCGCAAGGTCAAAAAACTTTGGCTCAAGCGCAGGGCCGGCTGGTTAATTCATCGCCTTGTAGACGACGCCGCCCTTCATCACGAAGTCGACGCTTTCTAGCTCCCGGATGTCCTTGAGCGGGTCCTTGGTGACCGCGATCAGGTCTGCGAATTTGCCCGTCTCCAGCGTGCCGATATCCTTCGCCATCTGCACATGTTCCGAGGCAACCACGGTTGCTGCGCGGATGGCTTCTTCCGGCGTAAAACCGGCCTCGACCATCAGGGCGAATTCCTTCGCGTTGTCGCCGTGTCGGGAGACACCTGTATCTGTACCGAAGGCGATGTTCACGCCGCCCTCATGCGCGCGGCGCAGCATGTCGAGCATCAGCGGGCCGACGATGGCGGCCTTGGCGCGCGACGGCGCGGGCAGCCAGGGTTCGTTGGTCCAGCCGGTGACCGTTGCGCCAGCGAGAACGGTTGGCACCAGCGTTGCGCCGTTTTCCTTGAAAAGGGCTATCGACTCCGCGTCGAGATAGGTGCCGTGCTCGATCGAATCGACACCGGCGCGCAGGGCTGCATCGACCCCGCTCTTGCCATGGGCATGCGCGGTCACCTTGCGGCCCATCGCATGGGCGGCATCGACAATGGCTTCAAGTTCCGCATCGGAAAATTGCTGCTCCAGCCCGGCCGCTGTGTTCGACAGCACGCCGCCGGTGGCCGTGATCTTGATCAGGTCTGCGCCTTCCTTGATCTGCTGGCGAACCGCACGGCGGCAATCGTCTGCGCCATTGCAGATGGACGGGCTGGTGAACGCCGCCATCACGCGGGCCGAATAGCCGTTGATGTCGCCGTGACCGCCGGTGATCGCAACAGAGGTGCCCGACGCGCGGATGCGTGGCCCTGGCACGGCGCCGCGCGCGATGGCATCGCGCAGACCGAAGACGGAATCGTTCGGTCCACCCACATCCTGCACAGTTGTGAATCCGGCCGTCAAAGTTGTCAGGGCGAACGCGGCGCCCTTGAAGGCGACATCGACATCTGAATCCTCAAAGCCTTCGATCCGGTCATTCGGACCGTTCTCGCCCGTGATGTGCACATGGCTGTCGATCAGGCCGGGCA
>DNFL01000012.1:9545-9932 GCA_003486945.1 Hyphomonas sp.
GGCTGTCGATCAGGCCGGGCAGGATATAGGCGCTACGCAGATTGACCACAGGATAGTTCTTCGGCTTCGAATACCCTGGCGTGACCGAGACTATGCGCCCGCCCTCCACCAGGATGGTCTGCTGCTTGAGATAACCTTCGCCCGGCACCGTCAGCACATGGCCGGCGTGGATGACGGCGTCCTGCGCCTGAGCGGCAGCGCAAAGCGAAGCGGCGCCGATGAGCGCGGCGGTGAGCTTTTTCATCATGGGTCCTTCCCCGGAATCTGTACCCTGACCGTAATACTCCGGTACGCGGAATCAACCGGGGTCAGCTCTCGAGCGCCTTCACAACGGCAGTCGTGATTTCCGGCACGGGCTGTTTGGTGAGGTCCTTATCGATCCAGGCG
>DNFL01000012.1:10133-10471 GCA_003486945.1 Hyphomonas sp.
GTGAGGTCCTTATCGATCCAGGCGATTACCCTGCGTGTCAGGTCTTCGCTCGCTGATTTGCGGAACCGGCCCAGCGCTGCGGGCGGCGCAAAGATGGCAATCTGCCGGAAAAGGCCCTTGGCGGCGTCGTCCTCCAATGCTGCAACGATGCCATCGATGAAGCGGTCTTCGTTCTGGGAATGGATGTCAGCAGGCTCATGCGCGGCGCGGCGCGAGCCGGAGGGCATGACCGCGCGCGGCGGGGGGGGGCGGGCCGCGTCGCCGGTGCGGGGGGGTTTTCTGGGGCCCACCCCCCCGGCTCTTCCCTTCTGGCGGGGCGGGGGGGCGCGCGGTGCTCG
>DNFL01000348.1:0-148 GCA_003486945.1 Hyphomonas sp.
CTGAGGACATGGCAAACCTTTACGGAACAGGGCGCGCTGTTAACCCTCTAGTGAATTGGCCGTAATTGGTTGAAGAATGGTTATCGGTAAGCCGGTAACCATACTGGAATTGTACGCGGATACTTGAGACTGCTCTGGTATTCCGGGC
>DNFL01000348.1:499-5746 GCA_003486945.1 Hyphomonas sp.
TGGAAAGTTGCCTATGCCGACTTCGTGACCGCGATGATGGCGTTCTTCCTGCTGATGTGGCTGCTCAACGCCACCACGGAAGAGCAGCGCAAGGGCCTCGCCGACTATTTCAACCCGACCATTCCGATCAGCCGGATCTCCGGCGGCGGACCGGATGGTCTTAACGGCTCGTCAATCTTCACTGAAGAGACCCTCGCCCGCATGGGCACCGGCGCCTCGCGCGAGCGGAGTGTCGAGTCGCCGGCAACCAGCCAGGAAGCGGCTGACGCCACGCAGAAGCAGATCGAACAGAACCTTCAGTCGCTGAAGGAATCCCTTGCCAATGAAAGCAAGGCCCTGTCCGAACACCTGCTGATCAAGATGTCGCCGGAAGGCCTCGTGCTCGAGCTTGTCGATTCCGAAAGCACGCCCCTCTTCCCGGTCGGGCGCAGTGAACCGTCTGACCTCCTGGTCGAACTGCTGCGCCTCGTGTCCGGCTCGTTCTCCAGTTTCAGCAATGATATCAAGATTGTAGGCCATACCGACAATCTCAGCTACCGGAACAATGCGATCTACGACAACTGGAACCTTTCGGCGGACCGGGCCAATGCGGCGCGCCGCCAGCTGATGCGTGCGGGCATTTCGCCGGCCCGTGTCCGCGAGGTTTCCGGCAAGGCCGATACCGACCCGCTGATCCCGGAGAATCCCGGCGCGGCCCAGAACCGCCGGATTTCGATTACGATCCTTACCGACTAGGCAGGCCCCGCCCCGGATTATTTCCGCATACTGACACTTCAAAGTGAATCAGTATGAACGCTGGTTATCAGCTTATTTACGAGTTGCTTTCAATTTGCGTTCCATCTGACGCAGGAGCAACCAGATATGAGCATTTCATCCTCCCTGAATGCGGGGGTCATGGGGCTTAACGTCAACTCGACGCGCCTCGCCACCATCTCCGACAACATCGCCAACTCCGCCACCTACGGATACAAGCGCAGCCTTGTGGACTTCTCCAGCATGGTGCTGCAGCAGCGCACGTCGGCCTATGCCGCCGGCGGTGTGCGCGTCGACACCTTCAAGGACATCGCCGCCACCGGCTCGCTGATCTCCACCGGCAACGCGACCGATATCGCCGTCGCGGGCCGCGGACTTTTTCCGGTCACGGACAATGGCGGCCTTTCGCTCAGCGCCGCGGAACGCAATTTGATGCTCGCCCCTACGGGCTCCTTTTATGCTGACCAGAACGGCAACCTGCGTACGCAGAGCGGCCTGTTCCTGCTCGGCTGGCCGGCCGATTCCGCCGGTGAAATCGGCAATGTCAGCCGCAACTCGGGTGTCAGCCTGCAGCCGGTGAACATCGCCACGTCGCAGTACATTGCAACGCCGACGAGCCGGGTCGATCTCGGCATCAACATTCCGGCGGACGCAACGCGGTCCACCGCAACGGCGCAGACCTATACGCTGCCGGTCGAGTATTTCGACAATCTCGGCCGCGCCCACGTGCTGACATTCGAGTTCACGCCGGTAATCCCTGGCTCGGGCGCGTCCAACCAGTGGGACGTCCAGATCTTCGACGGCGCCGGCAATCCGACGACCTCGATCGGCGACCTGTCGCTCGAATTCCTCGACACATCGTCCGCTGGCGGACGGATCGGCACGGCTTCCGCTTCGAACGGCGCAAGCTATGATCCGGCAACCGGCATGGTCTCGATCAGCCTCGTGCATGGTCCGGTGGATGTGTTCATCGGCCGTCCGAGTGATTCCTCGGGCATCACGCAGCTCGCCGCCCCGTTTGCGCCGACCGCTGTCACGAAAGACGGCGCCCCGATCGGTGACCTCCAGGCTGTCGAGATCGATGAAAAGGGCTTCCTGCAGGCCATCTACGATACCGGCTTCCGCCGCACGCTGTACCAGATCCCGGTTGGCGACGTTCCGAACATGAACGGCCTTCGCGCCCTTGATGCCCAGGCCTTCTCTGTTTCGGCATCGAGCGGCAACCTCTATCTGTGGGACGCCGGCACCGGCCCGGTCGGCTCCATCTCAGGCTTCGCCCTGATGGAATCGACCACCGATATCGCGGCCGAACTCACGGACCTGATCGAAACGCAGCGCGCCTATTCGTCGAACGCGAAAATCGTGCAGACGGTCGACGAGATGCTTCAGGAAACAACGAATCTGAAGCGATAGGCGCGAAGCGTCCTGAGGGATACGCGACGTGAGCATCTCTTCCGCCATCAACACCGCCCGGTCCGGCCTTCAGGTTTCCAGCCTGAGGGCCGAGATCGTGGCAACCAACGTCGCCAACGCGACGACGCCCGGCTATGTGCGCCGGTCCGTCTCGCTGAGCGAAACGGTTCTCGGCACATCTTCGGCCGGGGTCCGCATCGACGGCATCGCGCGGGCCTACGACTCGGTGATCAAGTCGCACCGTCGCGACCTGACCAGCGGGCTTTCCCAGGCCAATGTCATGGCCTCGACCTGGAAATCCATCTCGACCCGTCTGGGCGACAATACGACCGGCGCCGGTCTCTTCAACTCATTTGCGAACTTTCAGTCTTCCCTGTCGCGCGCGCTGACATCGCCGGAGTCAGCGTCTGCTGCCTCTTCGCTGCTGGATTCTGCCAAGGGTATCGTCAGTGAGCTGAACAGTCTTTCTGCCATGGTGCGCACACAGCGCGCGGAAGCAGACCGCGAAATTTCCGACGGCGTTACCGTCGTCAACAATGCCCTGAAGAAAATCGAGAATCTCAACAAGCAACTTGCCGGTATCGACCGGACGAGTGGCCAGGCCGCGGCCCTGATCGACGAACGCCAGCGCGTCCTCGACACGATTGCGGAATATCTGCCGATCCAGACCGTCGACCGCGACAGCGGCGCCATTGATGTGCTGACCAAGGAAGGCGTCTATCTCGTCGCGGGCCAGGCCCGCCAGATCGAATTCACCGCCGCGTCTGCATTCGGACCCGAACAGACCCTGGCCGGCGGGCAATTGTCCGGGCTGACGGTGGCCGGCGTTTCCCTGACACCGGGAAGCGACTCCTTCGCGGCCGTTTCCGGCGGCCTCTTCGGCGCGCTCTTCACCCTGCGCGACACGGACCTTCCGAATTTCAGCGCGCAGCTTGATACGATCGCGGCAGACCTGATTTCGCGCCTCTCCAATGACAGCATCGATCCGACCAAGACGCCGGGTGATTATGGGCTGTTCATTGACCCGGACAGCTCAGCCGGCGCCGGGCTCGCCGGTAGGATTTCGATCAACGCAGCGGTTGACCCGGCACAGGGCGGCGCCACCTGGCGCCTGCGCGATGGACTGGGCGCGGCAGCCTCCGGCGATCCGGGCAATGTGTCGATCCTGCAGGGAATGTACAATGCCTTCACGGGCTTGCAGACGATCAACACGGCCGGGATCACCGGAACATTCTCGGCGACCGAGCTGGTCGCCCATCTTTCTTCTGTTGCGGGCCAGACGCGCATTCATCACGAATCCGTGCTCTCCTCCGTGCAGATCCAGCACGCCGTGATGGTCGAGTACGAACAGACTGAAACCGGCGTCGATATCGACACCCAGATGCAGGAGCTCCTGCTGGTCGAACAGGCCTATGCCGCGAATGCGCGCGTCATCGAAGTGGCCAGCCAGCTGATCAAGATCCTGATGGAGCTCTGAGACCATGCCCGTCAACCCGCTCGGCACAAACATCATCTCGGCCCAGTTCACGCAGAATATTTCTGACCTGCGAAAGGAGCTGATGCGCACGGCGGAAGAGGCGACGACCGGGCGCTATTCCGATCTCACCGCACAGCTTTCCGGCCGCATTGGCTCGGCAATGCTCAGCAAGCAGGCGCTCGACAATCTCACTTTGCAGCGGGAAAGCCTCAGTATACGGGCCGGCCGGCTGGACGTGGCGCAGCTGACACTTCAGACGATTCAGAGCCGCGTGCAGGGCATTGATGTCGCAATGCGCTCTGCCATCGGTGTCGGCAGCGAGACCAATCAGAGAATCGCCGCGCGCGACGCGGAAGCCGCGCTCGGTGTTGCCTTCAACGTTCTCAGCGCCCGCTTCGGCGAACGCTACCTCTTCTCGGGGGATGCGACCTCAACGCCGCCGCTTGGAGATCCCGCAGACTTGCTCAGCGACATTCGCCAGCTCGCTGATGCCTCGGCGACCGCTGCAGATTTCGAGGCGGCGCTCGACACCTACTTCAACACGCCCGGCGGCGGGTGGCAGTCTTCGATATATGCCGGCTCGGCCAATGTCTCTGATCCGGACTCGGTGACCGCCACCGACCCTGCCCTCACCGAACTGATCCGCGGCCTGACAGTCATGGCGCTCGCAGATCCGGCGACCCAGCCTGCCGTGTTCAGCCAGGATCCGTCCATCATCATCACGGCCGCCGAAACCACGTTCGGAGGGATTGGGTCTCTGACCAGCCTGCGATCGAATCTTGGCGTGATCCAGGAGCGCATCAGCAACCAGCAGAAAACGCTGGACATCGAGGAAACGATTTTCACGAGCGCCTTCAACGCCCTCACGGCGCGTGACCAGTACGAAGCGGCCTCGGCTCTGAAGCAGCTCGAATCCTCGCTGGAAGCTTCATACATGCTGACGTCCCGGCTCTCCTCCCTCTCCCTTCTGAATTATCTGAGGTAATCCGATGAAACGGACCCACTGGTTTCTTGCCGCCCTTGCCCTCACCCTGCCCCTGATTGCGCCCGCCGCGCACGCACAGACGCGCATCCGGGACATCGTGGATGTCGAAGGCGTGCGCCACAACGACCTCGTCGGCTACGGCATCGTCGTCGGCCTCAACGGCACGGGCGATACGGTCCGCAATTCACCGTTCACGGAAGATTCCCTCACGCACATGCTCGAGCGCCTCGGCGTCAACGTGCAGGGCGAGGAGATCAAGCCGAAAAACGTCGCCGCCGTCCTGGTCACCGCTTCCCTGCCCCCGTTCGCGCGGGCCGGATCCAGCATCGATGTGTCGGTTTCTTCCATCGGTGACGCCTCCAACCTGCAGGGCGGCACCCTGATCCTGACTCCGCTGAAGGGCGCCGACAACGAAGTCTACGCCGTCGCGCAGGGCTCGATCCTCGTCAGCGGCATCGACGTGAAGGCCAAGGCTGCCCGCGAAACGCGCGGCACACCCACCGGCGGTACAGTCCCCAATGGCGCGCGCATCGAACGGGAGGTCAATTTTGATTTCAATCACGGCGACAGCCTGCAACTCGCCCTGGCTAATCCGGATTTCTCGACCGCCGCCCGGATC
>DNFL01000348.1:5983-11275 GCA_003486945.1 Hyphomonas sp.
CGGATCGAGGAAACGATCAATGCGGCGCTGCGCCTGCCGGTCGCCTCGATGCGCGATTCCGGCACCATCCAGCTCGACCTGAGGGGCCTGCGCGAATCGCCCTCGCGCCTGCTTGCCAGCATCGAGAACCTGCCCGTGACCGTCGCCTCCCCGGCCCGCATCGTCATTGACGAGAAGTCCGGCACCATCGTGCTCGGCGAAGATGTCACCATCTCGCGCGTCGCCATCGCGCAGGGCAATATCTCGATCAAGGTGACCGAATATCCCGTCGCCTCTCAGCCGAACCCCTTCTCGCCGGGTGAGACCATCGTGCTGCCGCGCTCCGATATCCAGATCACGCAGACGGGCAGCAACCAGATCGCGATGCTGCAGCCGAATGTCACACTTTCCCAGCTGATCGCCGGTCTGAATGCGCTGGGTGTCTCACCGCAGGAAATGGCTGACATCATCCGCTCGATGAAGACTGCCGGCGCCATCCATGCCGAGCTGGTAATCCGCTGACGGAAGAAAAGGCAGGACAGCCGCGCTGACCTGCCCTGCTCATCTGCACGGCACTTGAATCAGGACGGGTAGTCGCTGCCCTTGGCCATCGTGATCAGGCCGCGGCGCTTCATGTCCATCAGGCGCGTCAGGAAATCACGCTGCACTGCATCGGCGGCTTCCTGGGGCATTTCCGGCATGTCGTTGATCTGGTCCTTGAACTGCTCGGCCATACGTGAGGAGATATTGCCGAGCAGATATTCGTTGACCTGCGGATAGGAAGTCCGGAGGCTCGCGAGAACCTTGGCGATATCGTCGCCTGAAATTTCCCGGAACACGACCGGCACGGAGTTGCGCGGCAGGATGTCCGGCAATTCCTCGATCGTGAACAGGCCCTTCTGGATGACCGCCAGCTTGCTTTCATGCTGCGTGCGCAGGAAGCTGATGAGGTTGTCGCGTTTCTGGTCCGGAATCAGGCTCAGCACTTCACCGATGGTTTCGAGATAGCCGTCACCGGACTGGGCTTCTTCTTCCCTGACATTCAGGAACTCGATCTCGATCATCCGCTCAAGGACGGAGTCGATGCCCGGGTCCACCTTCGGTGCGGCCACCATCTGGCCGAGCGTCGGACTGACCTTGTCGTCCGGCAGCAGGCAGAGGATGCCGGAAGCGGCGCCTGCGTCCAGCTTGCGCAGGACCAGCGCAATGACGTTCGGTGACAGCCGCCCGAGATATTCCGCTACCTTGGCTGGTTCGCGCTGGCGCAGGCGTTCCCAGACATCCGCCGATTCTGAAAGTTCTTCTTCCACGCTGGCGCCGAACAGCAAGTTCAGACGTGCCGGATCGACCAACCCCGACATCAACTCGCGGGCCTTGCCTCGCCCTCCGCGCAGCGCGCCGGATGTCGCCCGCAGCTGGGTGAGGAAATCGATCACGATCTCGGCGAGTTCCTCGCGCGCGAGCACGGAGATATGTTCCAGCGCCGTGACGACCTTCGCGAGCGCCGCATCGTCCAGCTTCTCGACAATCGGCTTGGCCGCCGCCTCGCCGAGCAGCGCGATGATCACCGCCGCACGCTGCGACGGCGTGATGCCACCGCCCGACCGGCCACCTGTGACCGGGCGCAGCTGTGTCACGTTTGATTTCGCCGGCGTGGTCATGTGGCATATCCTCTGAGCAGGGCCTCGGTGATCTTCAGCCAGCCATCCGCCAGCACAAAGAAGCCGAGCTTGAATGGCAGCGACACAACCGTGGGCGGCACCATCATCATGCCGACGGCCATGAGGACCGACGCTACCACCAGATCAATTACCATGAACGGAAGGAAAATGACGAAACCGATCTGAAATGCATGCTTGATCTCGCTCAGCATGAACGAGGTTGCGAGCAGCGAGAATGCCGGCTCCTCCCCTTCCACAACCGGACGGTTGACGGCGTCGCCGAGCACCAGAAGCGTTTCCTGATCCGTACGCTGCATCATGAAGGCGCGGAACGGATCGGTCGTCATCGCCCAGGCCTGCGCCTCAGTGACGTTTCCGTCCATGTAAGGCGTGATGCCGTTCTGCCAGGCGGCCATGAAGACCGGCTCCATGATGAAGAAGGTCAGGAACATGGCCAGCGCCATGATCATCATGTTCGGCGGTGCCTGCTGCACGCCGATCGCCTGCCGCATGAACGAGAACACGATCACCATGAATGGCAGGCAAGTGATCATCATGGCAATGCCGGGCACCAGGCTCAGCACCGAAACCAGCACGAGCAGCTGGATCACGGAACTGGAGAGGCGCCCATCGGAGCCGGTGATGAGGCCGTCGAGGCCGGCCGGCATCCCCGCTTCCTGCGCCTGCGCGCCGCCGGCCATGAGCATGGCCAGCGCGATCAGCAGGATCATCCGCAGGAAGACGGAAAGATTAGCCATTGCTGTCGCCGGACCGCTCGACAATCTCGATGATCTTGACGGCAATGCCGCCATCACCGGTTTCCACCAGTTCACCCTTGGCAATGAGCTTGTTGTCGATCGTCAGGTCGACCGGATCATCGATCCGCGCCGTCAGCGGAACAATCGATTCCGGCTGCAGCTCGAGGATTTCCGAAACGCTGAGGCGCTTCTGGCCGATCGACACCGTCACCGTCACCGGCACGCTGTAGATTGACCGTTTGAAGGCATTGCGTCCGGATGAATCGCGCCGGTCCTGAGCGGTGTCGTCCGGAATCTTTTCGGGATTGGCCATTCCTCTACTCCCTGATGTTGGATTGTGACGGATTGATCTGCGCCTGCAGCGTTGCAAACAGCGCATCGAAATCGAAACTGACGCCGCCCGATTGCCAGGAGATGTCAGCCTTGCCGGCCTCGCCGGAGCCCGACGGCACCACCGTGCAACGATGGGCAAGTCCGGGCGTTGCCGCGACGATCGCCTGCAGCTCTGCCGCCAACGCCTCCCCTGCCCTGATCTCGATGACGGCGGCAGAGGCCGGCACCAGCTTCGGGAGGCTGCGCCCGATCTCCTCGGCGAGGAAGCGGCGCGACAATTCCGGGAACAGTTTGGTGGTCATCGCCTGCAGCGCCTGCATGGACTGCGCCTGCGTCTCGCGCTCGATCCGGTCGAGCCGCGCCGCGATGGATTTTAGCGCCGCCTCAACCTGTGTCAGGTCCGGAGGGCGCTGCATCGGCGCCTCCACCGCTGCCACCACGGCACTTTCATCCTTATGCGGAACAATGATCGCCTTCGGGCCCGCCGCATGCGGCATATCCTCATCCAGCGGCCGGCGCCAGCTGCCCGGCGGACGAGGTACAGCGGAATCAAACCGCGGCAAGCCCGAGAGAACCGGATCACTCATTGACGGCAACCTTCTGGTCTTCATTCAGCCATTGCTGGAGAAGCGCTGCGGTTTCTTCCTCACGTTCGCGCGCATAGTCTTTGAGATAGCTGAACGGATCGGACTCCGAACTTGCGCCGGCCACGCCCGCAGTCGCCGCGCCGGCTCCCGTCGCAGTTCCGTTGCCCGTTGCGGCGCCTTCCTCTTCGTCCTGCGGCTTGCCTGCCAGCAGCGGACGCACGACACCGAACGCTAGGACGATAACCACGACACCCAGCAGCAGAGCCTGAAGGCCGGACCAGAAATAGCGCTGGATCAGCTGCTCGACGAGGCCCGGCGCCGGGGTCATTTCTGAGGCCGGAATTTCCTGGAACGGCATCAGTTCGACCGAGATCGCGTCGCCCCGGTCAATGTTGAGGCCGGCGCCGGATATCACCAGCTGCTGCAGGTCGGCGATCAGCGTTTCCCGACGCGTCGCCGCATCGGCCGCTGCCGGATCGATGCCGAGCGCCTGCTCGTTCAGCAGCACCGCAATCGAGATCCGCTCGATCTGGCCCGGAAGACGTTCCGTTTCGCGGCGCGTTTCGTTGATCTCGTAGCTGATGCTTTCGGATGATGTTTTCGACGAGCTCGACGAGCCACCCGAAGCCCCGCCCTCATCCTGCGGCAGATTGCTCGCCACAGTCAGCGCGCCTGCGCCGCCGCTGCCGGTCTGGTTGCTGTCGTTGACAGTCCGGTTACGGACGACCCGGGATTGGGGATCAAACGACACTTCCGAAATCCGCTGGCGCTCGCGGCTGACATCGACGGATACCGACACGCGCGCATTGCCATCACCAACCCGCGCGCTGAGCAGGCGCAGGATCTTCGCCTCCAGAAGGCTCGCCTGATCTTCAGCCGCAACAGACGGTTCCGCCAGCCCCTTCTCGACCTTCGGTCCGGCGAGAATCCCCTTGCTCGGATCGATGACCGCGACATCTTCCGGCTTCAGCCCGGAGACAGCAAGTGCCACAAGATACTGGATCGCCTCAGCCTGGTTTTGCGACAGTCCGCGTGCGGACGAAAGCGTTACCGACGCTGTCTGCGCCGGCTGCGAGCGGGAAAAGCCTGAGCGCAGGTTCGCGCCGATATGCACGCGCGCCGACGTCACGCCGGGAATCGCCAGGATCGTGCGCGTCAGCTCGCCTTCCTTCGCGCGCCAGTAGGCGGCGTTGTACATTTCAGAGGTGACGGAAAAGCCGTTCACTTCGTCCAGCAATTCATAGCCCTGCACCGATTGGCGCGGCAGGCCTTCGCGCGCGAGCGCAAACCGCACCTGATCGCGCTGGCCCTGCGGAATGAAGATGGCACCGCCTTCGATCTTGTAAGGCGTCTTCGTCTTGTCGAGTTCCTCGATGATCTCGCCGGCAAATTGTGGCTCAAGCCCCGCATAGAGCAGCGCCATCGGGTCCTTGGTTGCGCCCTGGATCATGTAGCTCATGGCGGCAATGATGCCGATGACGGCCGCGGCCAGCGCGATCTGCCGCGTTGGGGTCAAACCCTTAAGCGTTTCGATGAATTTCATAAACTATTGGCCCCGGTCGGCGTCGATTCAGCTGTAATGGTAAAAATCTGACCCGAAATCGTTAAGGTTATCTTTACTAGACATTGGTCTAAGCAGGCCTGCGGATGTGGTGAAATCGGGGTCAAAATGGCCAAGAAGCCGGACAAGGCAAAACCGGAAAAAGCGCCGGCGGCAGATGCCGGTGCGCCCGAAGCCAAAAAGGGGGGCGGCGGCGGTCTCGTTGGCCTGCTGATGCTCGGCGGCGCCTCGCTCGCCAGCTCCTTTGGCCTCTTCTATTTCCTGACCCCCGCCCCGGTTGACGCAGCGGCAGCTTGCCCGACCCCCGAAGTCGTGGCCGAGGCAGCTGCCCCCCTGGCCGCCCCGGGCCAGACCTATGTTCCGCTCAAGGAAGTGCTGATCACGGTCGGCCGGGCCCCTGCCAACCGGTATCT
>DNFL01000292.1 GCA_003486945.1 Hyphomonas sp.
GCTTGAAGTGCCTGCCGATCTTGCCAGGGCGCTCAAGGCTTCCAAGGCCGCCGAATGGTTCTTCCACGACTTCCCGCCCAGCGCCCGGCGCGACTATATCGAGTGGATTACCGAGGCCAAAACGGACGAAACCCGTGCCCGCCGGCTTGCTCAGGCCGTGGAATGGATCGCTGAAGGAAAGCGCAGGAACTGGAAATACGTGCAAAAATAAGGCGCTGCGCGCCCGGTTTTCGCCATTTCCACGATGTTAGCGATTGATTCTGTATAGAATTTTCTGTCAGAAACGGCCCGGTATCGACCCAAGGGGATTCAATGAGCGCGCCGAAGGTGTCCGTCGTCATGCCGGCGTGGAACGCTGCCGGCTATATTGCTCATGCGGTGGAAAGCGTGCGGTCGCAGACGCTCACTGACTGGGAACTCATCGTTGTCGACGATTGCTCGCAGGACGCCACCGGCGCAGCTGCACTGGCCGCTGCAAAAGGCGATCCGCGCGTGCGCGTGGTGCGTGCAGCAGAAAACGGCGGTGTGGCGCGTGCCCGAAATCTCGGTTTGCAACATGCAACCGGTGACTGGATTGCGGTGCTGGATTCTGACGACGCGTTTGAGCCAACCCGGCTGGAAACGCTGGTGGGGATTGCTGAGCGCGAACAGCTCGACATCATTGCCGATGACATGAAGCTCATCCCCTTCGACAATCTGCATGCGGATGGTCCATCCTTCATCGGATTCCCGCCCGGCAAGCTCATTCCTGTTGATCTTTCAGAGTGGCTCGGCGCAAACCATGTCGACTCGGATGTGCCGCTCTATGGCTATCTGAAGCTTTTGTTTCGGCGCGCCTTCATCACCTCGCACAAGGTGGAGTATATCGCTGACTTAAGAGTAGCGGAAGATTGCTGGTTTGTCGCGGATTTTCTCGCCTATGGCGCCCGGTTCGCAATCCATCCTGAGCCGCTCTATCGTTATGCTGTTCGTCCCGCATCGCTGTCCCGGGCGCGTGGCACGCAGAATGTCTACTCGCAGCAAAGGTCCGTTTACGCACCATTCCATGCGCGCCACCAACTTCGGCTCACGCCCGCTGAGCTGCGCGCCCTCGGGCGCCACGAGATTGCCTTGCGCGACGCTGAAGCATTCGAAAATTTTGTTATCCTGACGCGCTTGAAAAAACTGCCTTCCGCCTTCAAGGCGCTTGCGGTCCGGCCATGGGCGGCACGTTTCCTGTCGCGTCCGATTGCGGTTCGTTTCAAGCGCCTAGCAAAGAGGTTCGGCTACAAGCCGCAGCTTCGCGTCAATTGACCGCTCAGATCGCCGGCAAGTCCACCGTAAACCGGGCACCGCCCTCGGTGCGATTCTCCGCCCATACCTTGCCGCGGTGTGTCGCGATGATTTGGCGCACGATCGAGAGGCCAAGGCCGGAATTGTTGCCGAACGCCGTGCCTTTCGGGCGATCCGTATAGAAACGATTGAAAATCGTATCCAGCTTGTCCGCCGGAATGCCGGGGCCTGAATCTTCCACGATCAGGCGCGCAATGGTGCGCGGCCCTTCATTCGTCTGGTCGAGGCGGACCTCCACCGTGCCGCCGGAAGGGGAGAAGGAGCGCGCATTGTCGATCAGGTTGCGCAGCACCTGTCCCAGTGGCCCTTCGCGTCCGCGCACAATCAGACGGGCGCCCATCGTTGCATCCGTGAAGGAAACATGCACAGGATGCGTGTCATCGCCGATGCCCTCATAGGTGCGCACCACGTCGCGCACAAAGCGGGCAATATCGATTTGCTCGCTCGGCAGGCGCGTCATCTCGGCTTCCAGGCGCGAAGCATTGGAAATGTCCGTGATTAGACGGTCTAGCCGTTTAACATCGGAAGCGATCACCTGCCTCAACTTCTGTGCGGCTTCCGGGTCCTTCACGCGTTCCAGCGTCTCGACGGCCGAGCGGATGGAAGTCAGTGGGTTCTTCAACTCATGAGCCACGTCGGCCGCAAACTGTTCGTTTGCCTCGATACGCTCCAGCAGCGCCTCGGTCATGCCCTGCATGGAAGAGGCAAGATCGCCGATTTCGTCAGAGCGCTGCGTCAGCAGCGGCACATCAATCCGGTCAGAGGCGCCCGCGCGTATACGGTCTGCCGCCAGCGCAAGGCGGCGCAGCGGCCGCGCAATACCGACGGTCAGCATAAGAGACGTGATGAACGCCATCAGCACCGCCACGCCGATAAACGGCACCAGCGCCACGCGCTCGGCCCGGATAATCTCGTCAATATCGCTCGCTTCCAGCACCAGCACACCGACAACAGCGGAAACGCGCTGCACCGGCATGGAAACCGAGATCACCCGCTGCCCGCGATCAGAGAAGCGCTGGCTTGCCGCCTGACCGCCTTCGGCCGCCACGCCGAACTCTTCCTCGAAGCTCTGTGTACGGAGCGATTCCGAAGACCGGCGCGGCGAGAAGAAGGCGAAGAACTCTCCCGTCCACTCCGAAAGATCCCGGCCCGTGCGCGTCAGCCAGCTCGGATCGCGCAGCGGGGGCAGGGCAGTGACATCCACGCGCTCGGAGAGGTAATAGCTGTCACCAACCAGCTCACCCTGCGGCGTGAATATGCGTGCGCGCACCCGGTCCGGAAGGTTCAGCCGCTGCAGAGTCTGGCGAGCTGCCTCGGCATTCAAGCCCGGCTCCGGCGTCGTCGCATCGTCGGACAGCAGGCTCGAGAAAATCTGTGCCTGCGCCTCGAGGTCCTGCTTCTTCGACGCGACGAAGCCGGCGCGCATTTCGTTGAGGAACATCGCGCCAAGGATCAGGATCGCGAGACCGGCAAGGTTCGAGACAAAGATCAGCCGGGCGATCCGGGACCCGAGGATCGAGTTGCTACGCCGCGGAACGCTGCGTTTGGGGGCGCGGGTCTGTGCCATGGGCGCCGGCCGCTCCGGTCTCCCTACGCGTCCGCTGCAACGCGCATCGAGATGATGCGGTCAGGCGATCTCGGCGGTTCGCCCTTGGCGAGCGCGTCGATGGCGTCCATGCCTTCGGTCACCTGACCCCAGACGGTGTACTGCTTGTCCAGGAAGCGCGCGTCATCGAAGCAGATGAAGAACTGGCTGTTGGCCGAATGCGGCGCCGAGGTGCGCGCCATTGAACAGGTGCCGCGCACATGTGGCTCCGGATTGAACTCGGCCTTCAGGTCCGGCTTGCTCGAATTGCCGGTGCCGGTGCCTTTCGGACATCCCGTCTGCGCCATGAAGCCCGCGATCACACGGTGGAAGACGATGCCGTCATAAAACCCCTCACGCGCGAGTTCCTTGATGCGCGCCACATGCCCGGGGGCGAGATCGGGACGCAGGCGGATCGTGACATTGCCTTTCGAGGTCTCAAGAAGCAGCGTATTTTCAAGGTCTGACATCGTTGGGGCTCCTTTGGCCTGTCATCTATGTAAGGGTCTGGCCTCTGGCTATTCAATCGCAGCACTGGCGGCAAGCCGGGCCTGCATGTATTCTTTGGCGGACTGAGTGGAGGAATTAGCCGGTTTGGCGCAGCTGGTGGCAACTCTTCTGTCTGTTTCGCTGGCCTCAGCGGGCTTGCTCTACGTCCTCTGGGCGGCGGGCTCGAACTTCCCGTTTGCCAACGAACAGGCGCTCGCCCGCTCGATCATCGGCCGCCGGGGGATCACACGGGTGCCGTCGCGGGCGACGTTCCTTTACCTCGCCGTCCTCCTGCTCGCTGCTGCGCTGGCGGCTTTCATGATGGGCGGTTTCAGCGAACAGGTGCCTCAGTCGAAGCCCTTCCTTGCGCCCGTCGGCGCGCTCCTCGCCGCAACTTTCATCGGCCGCGGCATTGCCGGCATCTTGCCCGCCTTCGAACGCTCTGCGCCGGAGCAGCCCTACCTCTCGCTCAATCGCCGCTTCTATTCGCCGCTCTGCGGCCTTGCCGGCATCGGCTTTGCCTTCTTGACACTTGCGTTGCCGAACTGGGGCTGGCGGCTCAGCCAGCTGTCTGGCGGATAAGGGCAGGGAAGTCCTGCAACCAGTCTTCCGCTGTCCGGCCATCCTCGCCGGCGGCTTTCATCATGCCCGCGAAGTTCCAGTGATTGAGCCCTGTCTCGATGCGTATGTTCGCCGCGCTGAAAGTCCGCGGCACACCGCCGCCCGTCAGGAAGCCCGCCGCTTTCACGAGGTCTGACCGGTCATAAGCCGCCGGCGCCGCATCGACATGCAGCACATACTGCGCCGCCCTGGGGCGCGTATCGCGCGCGGTGATCCGGGTCAGTGGTTTCGCCACCGGGTCGGCGCCGATCAGGAACACGCCGGCCTGCGTCATCCGCCGCAAGGCCTGCACGGCTGTGTCTGCGCCCCAACTGTGGCCGATCACGGCAACCTCATGCCCGTCGCGCGCCAGTTCCCCCGACAGCCGCGCCGCTGCCGTCAGTTTCCAATGGGGCAGGTAGTGCACATCGCGCTCGGCCCGCAGGCGCGCGCGGCGCGCTTCGGCGTAAGACAGAACGAGGCGGGAGTGCTCGTCTCCCGCCCCGCCAATGTAAATCTCTGCCGGGGGTCTATTCCGTGTAGCGATAGCCGACACCATACAGCGTCTCGATCGCATCAAACTCGTCCGTCACTTCGCGGAACTTCTTGCGCAGCCGTTTGATGTGGCTGTCGATGGTCCGGTCGTCGACATAGATCTGGTCGTCGTAAGCGGCGTCCATCAGCTGGTCGCGGCTCTTCACATATCCGGGGCGCGAGGCCAGGGCCTGCAGGATCAGAAACTCGGTCACCGTCAGGCGCACCTGCTTGCCGTCCCAGGTGCAGGCATGGCGGTTGGGGTCGAGCACCAGCTTGCCGCGAACGATTGGTTTGGAATCGCCTTCCTCCGGGCCGGCTACACCGCCGCGCGCCCGGCGGAGCACCGCCTTCACACGCTCTGCCAGCAGTCGGTTGGAGCAGGGTTTGCGCACGAAATCGTCGGCGCCGATATTGAAGCCGATCACTTCGTCGATCTCTTCATCCTTCGAAGTAAGGAAGATTACCGGCAGCTCGGAGGTCTGGCGCAGGCGGCGCAGCAGTTCCATGCCGTCCATTTTCGGCATCTTCACGTCAAGGATGGCGATGTCCGGCGGCGACTCCGTCAGCGCGGGCAGAGCCGCCTCGCCGTCATGGTAAGTGCGCACCTGATAACCCTCGGCCTCGAAGAAGAGTTTCAGCGAAGCCACGATGTTTTCATCGTCATCCACGAGGGCGAGTGTCGTCATTGCCTTGTCCTTTTCCGCCAGACGGAAGCAAGATGATGCTTCGGTCCGCTTGCCAACAGGTTCAATCACAGCTCGGTTCATGGTGAAAGCCCTCCAGATGTGGAGCCTCAACAAAAACAACGGACTGCGGCACCCTTTTGCGCGGATTGCGGCGCTCTCGCGATTCATTGCGGCGAAGCATGCCGCAATTGTGAAGATTGGCTCACTCCCGCGACGCAGACCCCTGCGAAGGCAGGGGT
>DNFL01000184.1 GCA_003486945.1 Hyphomonas sp.
ATAGGCGATCTGAAACATCGTGTTCTCGTGCCGGCAGTCAACTACTCGACGGGACGTGGGCAGTTCTTCAAGACACCGCACCATCCGTCCTTTGAGCTGGATCACCGTATGAAGGTCGTTGATGTAGCGTTGGCGACAGCCGCCGCGCCCGTCTACTTTCCTCTGGCGCGCAACGACCGCGGTGTCTTCGCGGACGGGGGGCTGGTGGGCAACGCCCCGGGCCTGTTCGGGTTGCACGAAGTCAAGACGTTCCTGGCACCGAAACAGGATGCGCTGATTCGGGTCCTCGCCATCGGCACGATGACCATCGGTGCGACCGTTCGCGGCGGCGCCAGCCTCGACCGCGGATTCGGCAAGTGGCGTGGGGGACTCTTCGACCTCGTGATCTCCGCCCAGGAGTCGTCGGTGGACTACATGCTGCGGCAGGCGCTGGGCAACAACTACTTCCAGATCGACGACAAGGCGACGCCGGATCAAAGCAAGGACGTGAAGGCGCTGGATCGGGTTTCCATTGGCGCCACGAATACGCTCAAGGATCGCGGCAACCACGCGGCGCAGCGTGCGCTCGGCGATCCTCTTTTCCAACCGTTTCGAGCGCACCAGGCCGGCGCTCCCATCTTCTATCACGGCCCCAACAAGAATGTTCCGGAGGCCGCATGCTGAACTTGAGCCCGCTCTTCTTCACCACCCTTGATGACGAATCCTGCATGCACGACGAGCTGGATCTGACACCTGGGCAGCGCGCCTGGATCGCCAGCGCACGCACTGACGTCAGGGACTGCCTGCGCACAGGCATCCCCCGCGTGCTTAGGGCAAGCGGATACACGGAAGACGTGCCGCAGCCGCGCTTCTTCACGCAAGGGTCGTGGGCATACAAGACGCTTAACTCCCCGGCACAACGCCCTCAGCAGGCGGATGTCGATGATGGCTGCTATCTGCCAATGAGTTTCGTCTCGCAGACGAGGCGTCCCAGCACTGCCGCGACGCTGTTCTTTGCCGCTGCGGAAGAAGCATTGAAGCCGCTGGTCGAGGAGAAGCGGTGGACGCTTGTCACCGACAAGCCGACGTGTATCCGCATCGTCATTGCTGCGTACGCCCACATTGACATCCCGCTCTACGCGATCCCCGACCAAGAGTTTGTCAATTTGGCGGAGGCCTCGATGAGGCGCTATGGGTATGACTCTCTGATGGACGCTGTAATCAAAGCGGAGCGGGACGCTTGGACGGCATTGCCTCGCGAGAAGGTGCTCCTCGCCCATCGGGAATGCAACTGGATGCCCTCCGACCCCAGGCCCGTGAAGGAATGGTTCCTGGGCGAGGTGGAAGCCAAGGGGGAGCAGTTCCGGCGTGTGGTTCGTTACCTGAAGGCCTTCCGCGATTGGAAGTGGTCCAGCGGAGGACCTGCCTCGATCCTGTTGATGGCCGCCGCGGCCCCACTCTTTGAGAAACGCGATAGGCGCGACGACCTCGCTCTGCTGGATGTCGTCGCGGCACTGCCGGCTAGGTTTCGGGCGGGTGTAAACAACCCCGTGGATGAGTCTGAGTCGCTCACAGAGCGACTCGGCAAAGCGGGCGTCGAAGATGCGGCCAAGGCATTCGAAGAGTTTGAGAAGGTGCTTCGCGGAGCAACCGGCGCCGGCAGTCCTTCACAGGCCTGCATCTGGATGCGAGGCGAGTTCGGCCCGCGTTTTCCGAACGAGCCAGATCGGGTCAAGGTGGTGTCCGTTGCCGCCACCATTGCCGCGGCTCCCGCTACTGCTGGCCCTAGCGAACTCATCGGACGAACGAAAGCGGGATGAGCAGCGCCGCAGCGGTCGCAGACGTGATCGAGGCCTTCAAGCAGCGAGGCTTCGAGTTTGCTGGCAAGACGGATGACGGCTGGTTCAGGCTGCACGGGCGGTTGACCCCGCCCCAAGCGCACAAGGGTTGTCCGTGCGAAGTCCAGCTCGACCCCACGTTCTTCGACTTGCCTCGCATCCGGCTGCTGGAAATCCCTCCTGAGCTGCCCGCAGCGGTTCCTCATCTTGGCGCAGATGGCGGGCTTTGCTATCTCGCCAAGGGCGCCGTCGTTCTGGACATCTACGATCCTGTCGGACAGTCGCTGGCATGCCTGCAACGCGCGGCCGCAGTGTTCGGGCAGATCATGCAGGGCGAGATGATCGACGACCTCACGGAAGAGTTCTTCGCCTATTGGCACGGCTGGCATTGTTTCGTGGACATGCAAGGCGAGGACCTAGGCCGACAGAACTGCATAGTCGCGCAGGCCAATGGGTGCCCTTTGTGGTTCATCACCGACAACGAAGAGCGAACTACTGAGAAGCTGAAGTCGCTCGGCTACCAAGTCACCGATAGAACGGTGCTGACTTACCGGGTAAAGACTGGTGCTCAACCCCGTCCTCTGAGTAGGAATTGGCCTCCTGAAACAGTCGGGGATGTCCTGGCGTGGCAAAGCTCTCTTGACCCCCGGTGCCGGCGCAAGATTCACGAGCGTATCAAGGAGGGGGAGAGAAAGAAGGCCAACGGAGTTCTGATCGTCATCGAATCTCCGCTGATGACCTATGGCTTTGCGGTTCTCTACGATGGCCAAAGTCCTGTCCAAAAGAGAAAGCTCGTAGATCGCAGGGATTCGAGCTATGGGTTGAAGGTGATGCCCATCTCGGTGGTCAGAATTGACGATCGGTATCTTGCCCAGCGGAACATGCCGAAGTCAAAGACGCTTGCAGGGAAGAACATCACCGTCGTTGGATGCGGCACGATCGGCGGATATTTGTCGGACATGCTTGTCAAGGCTGGGGCGGGGACATGCGGCGGAAAACTCACGTTGGTGGATTTCGATTGCCTTCTCCCGCAAAACATCGGGCGCCATCGCCTCGGATTCCCGGACCTGCTGTCGAACAAGGCCGAGGCTATGGCGAAGGAACTCAAGCGCTTGGCGCCAGGCGCCGAGATTCGCGCGCTGCCCGTGGATGTCAGGCAGGCCCAATTGGGAGAGCTCGACCTGCTCATAGATGCCACCGGAGAGGAATCCCTCGGGCATTGGCTGTGCGGCCACTATCCGCCTCCGACACCCATGCTTTCGGTCTGGATCGAGGGGCCGGGAACGGCTGTCCGCGCGCTCCTGAGGACGAACGCGTCTGGTGCGTGCTATCGATGTCTTTGGCACAGCAACAGGAGAGGCGAGCTCCGTTCTACCATTGATCCTCTTCCTGCCATTCTGGCGGGGCATGGATGCGAGGGCTTGTACGTGCCATTCCCCGCTTCGGTGTCGGTGCACGCTGCCAGCCTGGGCGCTGAGATGACCCTTGATTGGGTCAACGGCGTCTATACGCCCGCGTTACGAACCAGGTTGATCGACCGCGCCCAGCAGCTTGCTACGCCTGATTGCGATCCGCTGCGGGATCGGGAATGTCCCTTATGCAGTTCATGAGTTCTTGGGCGGCCGACGACAACAGAACGCTGCTGCATTTCTCGAAGCCCACGCTGGATATCTTCTACCAGCATGTTCAGGCCAGTGATTCTGACTGCGAGGCTGGCGGGCTGCTACTCGGTTCGGTCCATGGAACTCACATGCTCATTGAGCAGGCGACGGTTCCTACGGCATGGGACAAACGGTTTCGCTACCTGTTTGAGAGATTGCCATTCGGCCATGAGGCCATTGCGCGGGCTCGATGGACGGCGAGCCAGGGAACCATCCGCTATTTGGGCGAATGGCACACTCATCCGGAGGATAACCCCAACCCGTCTGGCATCGATCGATCGGAGTGGAACCGTCTGTCGGCCAAACGTCGGGATAGGAGGCCTGCCCTCGCTGTCATCGTTGGGCGAAGATCTCTGTACGTCGAACTAGTACCGAGTCTAGGCCGGGGTTTGGTGTTCTCCCCCATCGAATAAGGGACGAACAACTTGTCTTGAAGTTGGCCAACGGCCGCGAGATCCTTGGCGGTCGAGCGGCAGGTAACCGTCGCGTTGCGGCAGCACTTCGGGCTGGAGACGAATAACGGCTCCGGCCGACAACCCGATCTTCGTATCCCACCCGCCGCCCCCGCCGAACTCAAAAA
>DNFL01000084.1:0-3228 GCA_003486945.1 Hyphomonas sp.
GATGAAGCCGCCGCCGGTGGAATACCAGGTGCTGTCTGCGAGAACTGCGCCGGACGCATCGAAGGCGCGCAGCCGGATCCCGTTCGGGTGCAGTTTCGGGATCACATGATATGCAAACCGGATGTCCGCCGCCGGATCAAAACCTATGTTGCGGCCATCAGGCAGTTTCAGGGTTTTTGCCTGCTCCAGGGACTCAACACGCTCATCTGCGTCCTCCGGATCGAGTGTTTCAGGATCGAGCCCCAGCAAACCGAGCATCACAGCCTTCGGCGTACCGTGCCCGACGCCGGTCAGCGCGAGCGATCCTTGAAGCTCGGCTTCGATCCGCTCAGTCTTCGCCAGAACGCCCCCGTGCCCCAGCTCTGCAAGAAAGCGCGCACCGATGCGAATGGGGCCAACCGTATGCGAACTCGATGGGCCGATCCCGATACGAAACAGATCCAGCACTGAAAGCATGCGCCGTTTCCCCTTTTTACTGTTTTGTTTTCTGAGGCGAAAACTCAGGCATACCCTGACGCGTCGGTAACGTCATGGGCATATATCCAGTCATGCTGACCCTGCGCGACCGATGGCAGGAATGCGCCAGCTGCCCAGATAGGACCATACACGGCGAATTGCGAAAGCGGATCACCGCGGTGGAACACGTGCGCATTGCGCCGCGCGCCTTGTTGAACGCGTGAGGTACGCGGCTTGCGGATCTCTTCATAGGCCTGCAGCGCCTCGACGATGTCCGGCTTTGCCGAAAGCAGACGTGCCAGCACATAGGCGTCTTCCACAGCCATCACCGCGCCCTGCGCGAGGAAAGGCAGCATCGGGTGGCAGGCATCCCCAAGCAGCACGGCGCGGCCATCGCTCCACCGCCCCAGCGGATCGCGGTCGTACAAGGCCCAGCGATTGAGCACCTTTGCCTTCTTCAGGATTTCCCGCACGACCGGAGACCAGCCCTTGAAATCCTTCAGCGCCTGTTCGCGCGCGCCCGTGGCGGACCAGGATTCGGCATGGCGTTCCTTGCACTCCACCACGCCTACGAGATTGGCGAGGCCGCCGCGCCGCAACCTGTATGTCACAGCGTGCCGGCGGCCGCCGACCCAGACGCAGGCTGTCTCCGGCGGCGCGTGTTCGCCGAGTTCCATCACCGGCGCAACCGCGCGCCAGGCAACGTTGCCTGTATAGCGCGGCTTGTCCGGCCCGATCATCTGCTCACGGACGGCTGAGTGGATTCCGTCCGCGCCGACAAGCAGGTCTGCTTCAATCGTGCCGCCATCTTCGAGATGCGCAACGACTGAATGGTCCTTGTTCGTGTATCCGGTCACGCGTGCGCCGAGATGCAGGGCGTCAGGCTGGCGCTCTTCCAGAACGGTTTTCAGGGAATCGATCAGGTCTGCGCGGTGAACATGCAGGTATTCCCCGCCCCACCGGGCTCGGGAGGCTTCTCGTAGCGGGATCGACAGGATACGCAGACCGCCCTTTCCCATCCGGATTTCCTGCGCCCGCGGGCGGAAAGCATTTGCTTCAATGCGGGCACTGACGCCCAGCATGTCGAACACGCGCATTCCGTTCGGGCTAAGCTGCAGGCCGGCGCCAACTTCCTCGATCCGGTTTGCCTGCTCGGCAACCGTCACATGATGGCCAAGCTTTGCGAACGCTATCGCCGCAGTCAGCCCGCCGATCCCCCCACCTGCAATCAGCACATGCATCTTGGCGGGACCATTCTCTGAAGCCGGCGCTTACTTCGGACGCGAAGGGTCTTCACGTCCGCCGATCAGAACGAAGCGGCGGTCGCAATATTTGCACTCGACGAAATCCTCGTCGCCCATCTCGTACCAGACCTTAGGATGGCCCATCGCCCCGCCCCCGCCATTGCAGGAGACCTTGCGGCTGGTCACCATCGAAATCTCAGGCGGCGTGAAGACATCGCGTTTGAGGGGCATGGACTGGCTCCGGTCAGGATAAATTTGGGCTGGCTTGCCCGCTTACGACCTGAACCCTAACTAAAGATTGGTCCGCTCGCTTGCAAGGCGCACCAAATGCCGCAACGAAAGGCCGTCATGTCCGCCTCACCTTACGCCATCGAAGTCCGCGATCTGCGGAAAACCTATGCTGCGACCGGTAAAATGCCGGAAAAACAGGCCCTCAAGGGCATTTCCCTGCAAATTCCGAAAGGCGCAATCTTCGGCCTTCTGGGCCCAAACGGCGCAGGAAAGTCGACGTTCATCAACATTCTCGCCGGCCTGGTGAAGAAAACGTCCGGCACGGCCGAAATCTGGGGCCTGGACGTCGACCAGCACCCCCGCCAGAGCCGGGCAGCCATTGGTGTCGTGAATCAGGAAGTCGTCGCCGACCCCTTTTTCACCCCGTTCGAAATGCTGGAACTCATGGCCGGCTTTTACGGCGTTCCCAAAGAAGAGCGCCGGTCTGTGGAAATTCTGACGGCACTGGGTCTGGATGACAAGAAGGACGCCTATGTGCGCCAGCTTTCCGGCGGCATGAAACGGCGCCTGATGGTCGCAAAGGCGCTCGTTCACAATCCGCCGGTGCTGATCCTGGATGAGCCGACAGCCGGGGTAGACGTCGAACTGCGCCGCCTCCTGTGGGACTATGTGCGCGAACTCCACGCCAGGGGCACAACCATCATCCTGACGACCCATTATCTTGAGGAAGCCGAAGAGCTGTGCGACACGATTGCCATCGTGAACCACGGCGAGATCACAGCCTGCGAGCCAACGCCGCAGCTATTGTCCCGCCTCGACTACAAGACCCTGATCATCACGCCGCGTGAGCCGTTGACCGCGGTTCCCGCCGAACTCGCCATGCATGACGCCAAACTGCGCAGCGATGGCACGCTCGCCATAACATTCAAGACAGCCGAAACGGGCATAGGCCGCTTGCTCGAAAAGGCCCGCGCAGCTGGCATCAGCGTCGCGGACCTTTCGACAAAGTCACCTGACCTCGAAGATGTGTTCATCGCCCTGACGAGCGAAAAAGCGCCTATGCCAGCGACTGGCTGATCCAGTTGGAAAGCGCCTGACGGTTCATGGCGCCGTTATGCGTTGCGGCCACCTTGCCCTGCTTGAAGAGCAGCATGGTCGGGAGCCCGCGTACGCCATACTTCGCGCCGACCAGCGGGAAGTCGTCGACGTTCAGTTTCACGATCTTCACCTTGCCGTCGAGTTCTGCGGCAACCGCCTCGATATGCGGGGCCATCTGCTTGCAGGGGCCGCACCATTC
>DNFL01000084.1:3468-4149 GCA_003486945.1 Hyphomonas sp.
TTCAGCCCAGAAATCGACCACGACAGGCAGGTCGGACTGACCCAGCAGCGTGTCGAATTCGTCGTCGCTAACATCCATAGAAGACATGGTTCCGGCTCCTTCTGCCGTCGGATTGGTCCCCGATACATAGGGAATCTTTTTGGCTGTCAAACACCCTGCCGGGCTTTTGCGAGCGATTCGGCCAGCATCGCGTCCGGCAGGCGCATCATCTTTGGCCCATCTGTCCAGCACAGAATCGCCGTCACTTCCCGCCCCCGGTAAGCTGTAGCCAGCACTGCGCGATAGGCCGCCATCTGGAGGATATAGTTTTCCGCCACATCTTCGACGGCATCCGGTGCAGGCTGGTCAGTCTTGAAGTCGATCACAAGCACGCGATCCGGGGTCACGACCAGCCGGTCCACCCGTCCGTTGATCACAGTGCCCTTGGGCAATTCGTCCGAAGTGCCGATAACCGCCGCTTCGGCGCGGCCGCCGCGACCAAAAAGTTCCTTCAAACCAGGCTCAGAAAGGATCCCTTCCGCCGCGCGAAGCATTTCATCGCGCTGCGCCTTGGTCAGATGTGGTTCGCGGTCGAGCATCGCCTTTCCGGCTGCGCGGCGCGCGCTTTCCGGCAGTTCCGGTAGATGCTGCAGCAGGCTGTGGATCAGCCGTCCCCGGCGCAGCCGCGCCTCCCGTTTAGGA